>JAZUFC010000220.1:0-5152 GCA_045640465.1 Lachnospiraceae bacterium
GTCCGGCGGACACTGCGGAATCGTGACGGAAACAATTACACTGTAAAATCAAATCATGCAAACAAAAGAAGCGCTGCGGAAAAAGGATTGATCCCGCAGCGCTTCTTTTGTTTGCGGCGACACCTGTTTGACTTTTCACAATGCCTATGATACACTATTAAATTGCGGATAGTGTCCCATTATCTGCCTTACCTTATCATTCCGGGAGATTGACGAAGATCAATGGACAGACGATATGATGTGATCCTGTTCGGACCCGAAGGGGCTGACAGGACAGAAATAAAGGAAAAACTGAACGCGCAGACTGTGAAGCCCGAAAAAACGGTCGACGTTTTTATGGGTACTTACGAAGGAAACGCTTATGCGGAGGGGCTTCAGAAGACAGAGGCACCTTTTGTGCTGTTCCTTTCCGCAGAAGCAGCGGTCATGTCTGACCGCATGGCGGAGATCCTGCTTTCTTCCATGGAGAATGAGAAGATCTTTGTCTCTTACGGCAGACAGATCGCGGATGCGAAAACGAAGAAGGCACTCGGTGCGATGAATGCGTTCTTCTTCCCGGACGGATCCGAAGAGAAGAGCGAAAAGAATCTGTATAAGCTCGGCATGAAGGCGTTTTTTGTATCCAACCGCTGTGCGATGTACAGAAGAGACATTCTGGAAGCGCTTCCGGGTTTTGAGATCAACGGCATCAGCCATCCGGAATATGTCATGGCGGCGAACGCGCTGCATGAAGGATATGTGATCCGCTACGAAAAGAATGCGGAGATCACCGTGCATCTTGAGGAAAGCCCCGTGAAGACCTTCAGAAACGCGTTTGATTTCGGTGTGGCGCAGAAAATGTTCGTGCAGGTCTTCGGTATGGGCTTTACCATGCTCTACATCGTGGATGACGTGCACGGCTATCCGGTCATCGAAAAGACCACGAAGGATATCTACTGCGATCAGAAGAATTATGCCGTGAAGCTTCTCAGGAAAGAGAAGAGTTATCTGTCCGTGCCCGGCGTCCGTCTCCGCTATCTGATGAAGCGCCTCGGAAATCTGACCGGAAAACGTTACCACAGACTTCCCGTGAAGCTGAACCGCATGCTGAGCGGAAAACCTGAATTTTTCACGCTGTGACCGTATTGGAGCAGATATGCGATATTGTGTCGATTCATTATACTATGACGGAAAAGAGATGCATTTTTCGGGCTGGGCACTTCCTGAAAGAAAGGGCGATACGCTCGAAGTCGAGCTTCGGAACCGGGCGGGGGAGAAGCTTCCCCTCGACGTTCAGTTCTTCCTTCGGGAGGACGTGCTGTTCTCCATGTATCAGACCGGCGGTTCCGAAAAATACGGGATCTCCTTTTCCTATTATGCGGAGCCCTTTGAGAATGTTTATCTGTATCTGAGCGCACCGGAGAATCCTGTGGATCATACCCGCTTCATTCTGTACTTTGCGGATATGAAAAAGCAGTACGAAAAGGATCACAGGCCGCTGAATACTTTCAAACGGTATCTGAAGAGCGATAATAAAAAAGAATTCTACATGCTGGAACGCTTCTCATCCCTGCAGGGCGAGGACAGAAAGTACGCGGTCTATCATGAAAGACATAAACTGACCCGCAAAGAGAAAAAAACGCAGAAAAACACACATTTTGTATACGAACCCGTATTCTCCGTGCTGACACCCGTATATCGCCCGGAACCGGCCTTTTTGGAGAAAATGCTGACATCCGTACTTTCACAGACCTACGGAAAGTGGGAGCTTGTGATCGCAAACGGAAGCAGTGAGGATGCTTCTCTTTCGGCACTTCTGAAAAAGTATTCGGAAAAGGATGCGAGGATCCGCATCATCGATCTTCCGGAAAACGGAGGCATCTCCGAAAATACGAATGCGGCACTGAAGGAGGCAAAGGGCGACTGGACCGTGCTTCTCGATCAGGACGATCTGCTTGCGCCGGAGGCTCTGTTCTCATTTGCGGAGGCGATCAGCGAAAACCCGCAGGCGGAAGCTGTTTATTCGGATGAGGACAAGCTGGATACGGAGGCTGACGATCTCCACAGGGAATCCTTCTTCAAGCCCGATTTCAGCCCCGCGTGGCTCTATTGCAACAACTACATCACGCACCTGTTCGGCGTAAAGACAGAGATCGCGAAAAAATGCGGCTTCCGCAGAGAATTTGACGGTGCACAGGACTATGATTTCATCCTGCGTGCGGTAAAGGAAGCAAAGGAACAGGTCATTCACGTGCCGAAGGTCCTGTATTCCTGGAGAATGCACGAAGGCTCCACGGCCGGAGAGATGGCACACAAGGATTATGCGGTCGAGGCAGGAAAGAGAGTGCTCGAAAAGAGACTGGAAGAGGAAGGACTGAAAGGACGGGTGATCCCGCTTTCGCTTCCGGGAAGATATCAGACGGTCGTTGAGCTCCCTGAAAAGAAGAAGGTCTCCATTCTGATCCCGAACAAGGATCATGCGGAAGATCTTGATAAATGCGTCACCTCCCTTCTTGAAAAAGCCACGTACGGCAATTTCGAGATCCTGATCATCGAAAACAATTCGAGGGAACCTGAGACTTTTGCGTTCTATGAAGAACTGAAAAAGCGGGATGAACGGATCCGTATTCTGACATACGAAGGCGGCTTCAACTTCTCCGCGATCAACAATTCTGCGGTAAAGGAAGCTGCGGGAGAGTATCTTCTGTTCCTGAACAATGACACGGAAGTGCTGACGCCTGATTTTCTGGAGTCCATGGTCTCCTGTCTGGAGACCGGAAAGACCGGCTGCGTGGGCGCAAAGCTTCTGTACGAAGACGGGACGATCCAGCACGCAGGCGTACTGGTCCTGACAGAGGGCGCGGCGCATCACGTGTTTCTGGGAAGCCCGGAGGGCGATCCCGGCTATATGGGACGGCTCATGGTACGGGCGAATGTTTCGGCCGTGACCGGCGCATGCATGCTGATGAAGAAAAAGGTCTTCGAAGAAGCGGGCGGCTTTGACGAACGCTTTACCGTTGCGTATAACGACGTGGATCTCTGCCTGTCGGTACTGAAGGCAGGTTATGAGATCGTTTATGATGCGTTTGCGGTCCTGTATCATTATGAATCCAGAAGCCGCGGCTACGAGGACACCATCGAAAAGCGGGAGAGACAGCAGAAGGAAGCTGCTCTTCTGTATGAAAAATGGCCGGAAAGAGTGGATAAAGATCCGTATTACAACATCAATCTTTCCATGCAGAACGGCTGCTATAAACTGCCCTGACAAAAGGTCCGGGGAAGGAGAATCAAAAGACCATGTATTTTTTTGCGGATACGGCTTATATCAAGGACGATGTGCTTTATGTCATCGGCTGGACCTCCGGCGAAGATGAGGAGAGCCGTGTTGAGATCGATGTATTTCATAAAGGACAGAAGGTAGAGGCATCGCTTACCTGGGCCTGCAGACCGGACGTGGGCTATGCCCTGTTCCAGAATCCGGGCATTGAGAACCTCGGTATCTTTATCGAGATCCCGAATGCGGGGAATAAGATCTTCACCATTACGGCGCGTGAGATCGAAGGCGGGATCCAGGTGGACCAGAAATCCATACAGATCGGAAAGTCCATTCTGGCGCTCAGAAAGACCGGCAAGGATATCAAGGAATATATGATCAATCAGCGCCATGCGGCGGGACGGATCGCGAATAAGTTCCTGAAGCGGGATTATCATAAATACGCCGCCTGGTTTACCGAGCTTCGCGCGACTCCGTATGAACTGGCGGAGCAGCGAAAGACCGTCTTCCCCTATATGCCGCTTTTCAGCATTCTGGTGCCTGTCTGGAATACGAAGATCCCGTATCTTCGCGCCATGCTAAGCTCTGTTTACAACCAGACCTATACGAACTGGGAGCTTTGCATCGTGAATGCGTCTCCCGAAAACCAGGCCGTCACGAAGGAGCTTTCCGACTGGACAAAGCTGGATAAAAGGATCCGTGTGAAAGAGATCGAAAACAGAGGCATTGCGGGAAATACTAACGAAGCCATGAAAATGGCAAACGGTGAATACCTTGCGCTGATCGACCACGACGACACGATCGAATATCAGACGCTTTTCCAGTATGCGAAGAGCATCAATGACAATCCGGACGCAGATCTTCTGTACTGTGACGAGGACAAGATCACCGAGAAGACCGACTATTATTTCTATCCGAACTTCAAGCCGGACTTCAACATCGACATGCTGTTCAACAACAACTATATCTGCCATATGCTCTGCGTGAAGAAGACGCTGGCGGAAGAGGTCGGCGGCTGGTCCGATGAGTTCAACGGCGCACAGGACTTTGACTTTATCCTGAAATGCACCGAAAAGGCAAAGAAGATCTTCCATGTGCGGAAGGTGCTGTACCACTGGAGAAGCTATAACCAGTCCACCTCGAAAAAGATGGACAACAAGACCTATGCTCTCGATGCAGGCGCAGCGGCGATCAACGCATCCTACAAGAGAAGAGGCATTTACGCGACTGCCCGTCCGGCAGCCGTCAGCGGCTGGTATGTTTCCGAATACGAGCTTCAGAACGAGCCGCTCGTTTCCGTTCTGATCCCCAACAAGGATCATACGGATGATCTGGAAAAGTGTCTGAAGTCCATTTTTGAAAAGTGCACCTATCAGAATCTGGAAGTGCTGGTCATCGAAAACAATTCGACGGAGCAGGAGACCTTCCGTTACTATGAAGAGGTCACGAAGCGCTATCCGAAGGTGCGGGTCATCTACTGGCCGGGTATCTTTAATTTCTCCGCGATCAACAATTTCGGCTTTGAACATTCCAAAGGCGAATACATCATGCTTCTGAACAACGATACCGAAGTCATCACGCCGGATCTTTTCGAGAGCATGCTGGGCTTTTTAAGCCGTCCCGAGGTCGGCATGGTCGGAACCAAGCTTTTGTACAGCGACAACACGATCCAGCATGCGGGCGTTCTGGTCGGTGCGAGCGGTCTTGCGGACCATGTATTCAAGATCGTGCCCGATTCGACTCCCGGCTATATGTGCCGCGCGATCACTTCACATGATGTTTCCGCTGTCACCGCAGCCTGCATCATGCTGCCTCGCCATGTTTACGAGGAGGTCGGCGGACTGGACGAAGCCTATGCGGTCGCCTTCAACGATGTGGACTTCTGTCTGAAGGTGCGCA
>JAZUFC010000221.1:0-9605 GCA_045640465.1 Lachnospiraceae bacterium
TTCATGTCGACGAAGGATATAGTGCGTATCTGACGCTTGCAAAGATCCGTACGCTGGAAAGCGGCGAAAGTCTGACCCTGAATACGGAGGAAAGCTGGCCTGAGGACAGCGATGAGCTGTATTTTTACACAGTACCGTCAGAAGGATATCTGCAGTCTATGACGATTGAGTTTCTGGACGAATGGGAAGGACTGGAAAACGGCCTTCATCTGCGGGAGATGGCTTCATACAGCTGCGGGGAATACGGATGGGACACGGACAGAGCATTTGACTGGGATACGGATGTGCTTGCGCCCCGTCTCGGGAATCCTCTTGTTTACGGAAGCCTTGCAAAAGGCCCCGGAATGACGAAGTGGTGCATCAATAAAGGAGATATGCCGGAGGGATCTTATTCTGTCCGGCTGACACTTCAGGATGCCGCTGAAGTTTCCGAAGTGCGCTGGTCCGATGAGATCGGTCTTCTGAAGGTAGAAGGCGGCGAAGGCATGGGCGTTACGCTTTCCGTTCCGTGGGACGGTAAGATCAGCCACCCCGATGCAACGGTTCTTGACCGTCCGTTTGTTGACGAAGACGGCAATTACTGCTTTCAGGTTCCGGCGGGCTATTATACCGCATGGATCGGCGGTTCGGTTCTGGACGGGGAGGTCTTCGGCGTTCAGATGATCCCGGTGAATGCGGGCGAGGTGACGCTTGTCTCCATGCCGCCCGAATTCTTCGCAGCGGAAAGCGCGATGGTCTCGGCGTTCGGCAATGTTGAAAACGACCCCGGCAACATGGAGATCCAGAGCGCATCTGCGGACGGGGAAACCGGAACGCTGCATATTCTGATCCATGATCCGATGGAACGCGATGTGTTCCCGGAAAATGAAGATTTTACCGTTACCGAAAACGGCGCAGAGGGTCAGATCCTTTCAATCGAACGGCAGACTGCGCCTGCAAATATCGTTTTATGCATGGATTCCTCCGGTTCAATGGGGGAAAACATGACGGCGGCCATCGAATCCGCCGTGAAATTCGTGGAGTCTCTTCCGGAGAATGCGTCGATCAGTCTGATCCAGTTTGAGCAGAATCTGCATTTCTTCCCGGGAAACACAAAGGCGGAGGCGATCGCCGCGCTCCGGTCGATCCAGTCGGTGGGCGGGACCTCTCTCTATGACTGTACTTCAGCCGCTATTGATCTGCTTGCGGGTAAGGAAAGAGCTTACGTCGTCGTATTTTCCGACGGCGCGGATTCGCGTGAACCCGGTGTGGACGGTACCGGCAGCATGCTGTCAAGAGAAGAGATCTGCGCAAGGATCGCGGCCTCTGATGTGACGGTCCTGACGATCGGCTTCGGTGCGGGACACGATCCGGTGGCGCTTCAGGAAATGAGCGCAGCAAGCAGAAACGGCGCCTATTTCATGGCTGCGGACAAAAATGCGCTGGATAACGTGTTTGCGGCAGTCTCGTCCAAATTCGGCAATCAGTTCGTCGTGACCTATGAGCGTCCGTATGTGTCTGTGGATGCGGCAGGCGATGTGCCCGTTGTTTCCGTTATGATGGATGTTTCCGGTTCGATGAATATGGATCCTTTGGAAAGCGATGGGGACGTGGATTTCAGACTTGACCGCGTAAAGCGGATCTTCAGTGACTTTATCAAAGAACTTCCCGAAAATGCGCTGATGCAGTTTTCAAGCTTTACCGCTCCTTACGGATTTAATGATATCCGGCTTTCCCAGGTGATCACAGACGACAAGGCAGCCGTTCTTACCGCGCTTTTTGATGCGGAGGCAGAGGGCGGCACACCAATTCAGGATGCGCTGGATTGTGCCTATATGTCACTGATTCCCGTGGCATCCACAAAGCGCGTGCTGGTATTCTTTACGGATGCCGCGCTTCAGGTCGAAGACGACGGAAGCGGCGCGCAGCAGATGCTGTTTGAAAAAACGCTTCAGAAGTACAAAAATGCCGGGATCCGTGTGCTGTTTGCGGGACTCGGCGGCGAAGAGTACGCTGCAGCGCATGAGGAGATCTTCCGCTATGCGGCGGAGCTTGCGGGCGGTGACTATATCATCACCTCTTCCGTGGAAGCCATTCAGAACAAGCTGAACGAACTTCTTCAGAAGATCGATACGCCTGTTCAGGAGGCCGGTGACTTTGTGAATATTTCCGCAGTTCTGAACTGCAGAACAGAGGACGGAAGCCGCATGAGCTATTCCGCTTCCCGTTCGGGAGACGGCATCCTGCCGCTGACGCAGGAGGGCAGCACGGTCGACCCGGGCACCGTTTCCGTCACAAACGAAGGGAAATATGTCCGTTATGACGGAGAACTGACGAAGCGTCTTTACGGCTCCGATCCGAAGGAGGATACGCATATCCTGTTCAGGACAGAGTTTGAGGATGCGGTAGCGGAGAATGCATTTGCGAAGATCCGCATCAACGAAGCGATCCTCATGGACGAATTCCGCGGCATGACCTGCCGGGGCAGATTCCTCGCGTTTGACATGAGTGTGACGTACGCGAAGAAAGACAGCTCGGCTGCAGAGATCGGCTATCAGATTCCGAGTATCTTCAATCATTTTTATGTTTCATGCAATAACGGGCGGATGATGCCTGCGTCAGAGGCCACGTATCTTTGCGAAAGTCCGCTTGTGACTCCGGGCGATCCTTCTCTGACGGTCATGGAAAAGCGTGATGAAGAAGGCAATGAACTTCCCGAGGGCGAAACAAAGTCCGGCATGGTGGTCTTCGTGCTTTCGGACGGTCAGGAGGATGAATGGAAGCAGCTTTCGTTCCATTCTTATGACACAAACTACGGTCATATCGAGATCCCGCTTGTCGGTCCGCTTCCGGAAACGCTGATGAATATGGCAGACCTTCCGCAGACAGTTGAACAGCTGAGCGATGCGTTTACGCTCTCTCTTACCGGCATTTCCGACACGCTCGAACTTGCCGGTCAGGAGGTCTATCACTGGGATCCCGACTACGATCCGGAAGGCGCGGCAAAGAATACGTTTTTCCGGACGCTGGAAATGCGCTTTGCATCCAATGTGCAGGCGCTTCTTGAGATCAAGCCTTCCGAACGTTTCTATTACCGGATCCCTACGAACTGCGGCGATCTGATGATCAAAATGAACGATGTCGTAAAGAACCTGCCGCTCGGTTTTACGGGAAGCACCCGCTTTGCACCGGCATCCGTGACGGATGTTCGTTTGCCTTACGTGATTCCGGAGCTGCTTTCCGGCAATCAGGCGGAGATCTGGGGAGATATCGCATCAGGCAAGGTTGAGCTTCCTGTCATGCAGGGCGAAACGGCGCAGATCCCGTCTATGGGACTGACCTTTGATCATGAATTCTTTACACTGACTGTAAACGATCTGGCCTGGGAGGATGATTGGCATGAGACCGTGGTGCTCGATTTCACCGTTACGGACAAGGCGGACGGCGAAGGTACAGGCGGTTTCGAGTCACTCCTTTCTCTGAAACGGAACGTGGAGGAGTGGAAGGCGTCCGACGGCCCGCAGATCATCGATGCGGTCAGCAGAAAGGGCCTCGGTGATTTCAGCGACTTTACGGAGCTTTTTGCACCGGAGGGCGTGATCTATCCCAGTACCGACGATACGTCTGAACTCATCTTCGGCGCGATGGAGGAAAACAGCTCCTGGGGCGCGTATGACGGCATGTCCAGAAGAGGCATTCTGATCTTCCGTGTTCCGAATGACGGATACGAAGAGCCCTGGACGCTGACCTGCGACTGCATTCCGGAAATGGAGATCCCTCTCGAAGAACGGTATTATGCCGACAGATATATGCTTTCGGAAAAACTGTATGTTTCAGAGGATACCGGTTTTGAGGATCTTCTTCGCGAAAAGGCAGAACAGGCGGCGGAAAACTGGAGAGCCACGCATCCTGCAGAGGCTGCGGCAGTTGACGCAGGACCGACAGACGGCGAGATCATCGGAAATCATATCCCCGCGCCTTATCTGACGGTCGGCGGTACGAAGATCCTGGAATCGATCAATACGATCGGGGATTTCTACCGGGTCATGGATTCGCTTGTATGGGTAGCGGGAAACAGTGACTATTCCTACCGCTATTCACCGGAAGCGGTGCTCACGCAGGGCTGGGGCACGGACGCAGACTTCTATAAGCTTTCGGAAACCGTGCTTTCACGACTCGGCTATACGGTCACAGGCGCCCGGGTCGAGATAACGGAGGCCGGCATTGAAAACTTAAGACGGCTCGGCGATCTTTACGACTGTGAGGTCTCCGATGACATCAGCGCGATCTGCTACACGGATGAAAACGGCGAAGGTCATGTCTATGTGCCTGCCTTCAGAAGAGAGCTTCAGGATCTGTACGGTCTCTGCAGAATGAAGGGCGGTTTTTATTACTGTGACCCGGATACCGCAACACTGACGGTGACGGCGACCGGCATCGTGACCGGAAATGCGGCGATCGGCATGCAGTCAGGCATGTTCGATATGTTCAGCGGCGCATTGACCGGAGAAGAATCCGAAGAAGGCGTCTTTACGGAAACAGTAACGCTTCTCAGTCAGGAGTTTTCAATTCCCGAGGTCGGAAAGGATCTGATCGATATCAGCTTCGTGTCTCTCGGCAAGAGTGACGACGGCATCCACGACAAGGTGACTGCGGTCGCAGCTACGGCAGAAGGCCTGTTTAAGGACGGCAGCATGTGGGCGGATACGAAAGACTATGACTTTAAGCGGATCGATGTGATGGTTGACGAATATTATACGCACACTTATCTTTTGAAGGACGGCGAGAGCCTGACGGATATCTTCCTGTCCCTTGCTTATTTCGTACCGGAATTTACGGAAGAAACAAAGAATGCCTACGAAGAAGCCGTTTCCCAAACGGCGGCGCTTTACGAAGGCATGGAGAAAACAAATTACGGAACCGCAAGATGGTTTACGCACGCAGCGGTCTCCAGACTGATAAACGGCCTCCAGACGCTCCGGACGGAGGGCGCGGACCGGCTTTATCTGAACACGTATTATGTGGACAGGCCGATCGTCCTTTCTGCATCGCTGGTCTCTGACGGAGAAGAAGCGCAGGGAAGCACGGATCTGATCCAGATCACGCCGGACTTCTTCCTGACAAAGGAAGGCTATGAGGAAGGTTACTGGATCGATGACCAGATCCGTATCTTCAATGCCGGCTTCGGTTATGAGGCATCCGTCGCGGAAGCCTGTGCGCTTCCCGGAAAATACAGTTACAGCTATATGGACGTCTGGGCGAATCTTCCGGAGGATGCACAGATCCTGACGGTCAATAATGACTGGTCGATGCAGGAGGCGGTGCTTGACATCCTTCAGGGAACCGAATTCCCGGAGATTTTTATCGAGCATCTGGAAAGACTCGACAGCAGCATGGCTTATATCATCCCGACAGCGCCCGGCGTGATCAACGGAAAGGAAGTCTGGGCATGGCTGGAGATCAATACGGAAACCATGGAAGTGATCTCTGTTTTCGACAGCGGTGAGCACAGCGGCTTTGCGTCCTATATTCTGGGACTTACGCCGAAGAGCATGCTGGAATTCTCCGTGGGTGCGCTGATCGGCGTGACCTGTTCGAACTTTGCCGTCTCGGCCTTTGCGCTCGAGTTTGAAGCGATGGAGGAGATCGCGCCTGCCGCTGCGGCGCTGATCGTGACGACCTGCAGACAGCTGGAAGGCTTCCAGAAGGGAATGGATATCGGTCAGATGATTCCCGGCTATATCGAAGGCGATCTTCTCGGTACGCTGAACAGCGCTGTGAAGATGCACACTAACATGGATGTGATGCAGCTTTACAAGCGGTACGGAAAAGGTGAGGAAGGCGGAGATCTGGTCTTCGGCGGCCCCACCTTCATAGACGGCTTCAAGGCAGTCTGCGGCGCATATTTCGGAATCGATATCGATGAAGAGATGGAAAAGCAGGAGAATCAGAACTGAGGACGGTGACAGGATGAAAAACGGAAAAGAGAAGAGAAGTTTTTATGATTTTTTCCTGAGCCACTATCTGGTATTCATGATCTGCGCGATCATCGGCTGGCTCTATGAGGAGTTCTGTGACTGCGTGGTCATGGGAAAGGATTTTTACAACAGAGGTTTCCTGTTCGGGCCGTGGCTTCCGATCTACGGTTTTTTGGGAGTGATCATCGCTCTGCTGTTTGTCAGGCTTTCAAAAAAGAAGCTGAAATTGTGGAAAATCCCGGTCATGCCGGCGATGATCTTTGTGCTGGTCGCGATCGCGGCAACAGTTGTGGAACTCATCACCTCTTATCTTCTGGAGGCGGTGCTCGGAAAGGGCATCTTCCTCTGGAATTACAGCGGGGTCTACAAGATCCAGTTCGAAGGGCGTATCGCGCTCGGCGCGAGCCTTCTCTTCGGAGCGATCGGCACGCTTGCAGTGTATTTTGTGATCCCTGCCGTTCTGAAGCTGTACGATAAAATGAAGCGTCCCTTCCGCGACATCCTTCTGTGGATCGTGTTCGGACTTTTTATGACGGATCTCATCGTCCGTATCGTCCGCCTCATCATTGCGTAATTCGTATCCCCGCCGCGAGGCGGCAGGAAAAAGCGGCAGGGAAAATTCTTGAATCGATACAAGGCCTGTGTTATAATGACCGGGCAAAATACAGGCAGGGCAGCGCATGCGTCCGATATCAGCCTGTGGAAAGGGAAGTGAGCACATGAGTGATGACAGTCGAGGGCGACGATCATCTGAAAACAAAATCGTAACCACAGGACCGGAAGGCTCATGCTCACGGGAACAGAGGACAAGGATCCGCCGATAGGCGAAAGAACGTCAGTCGATTCTCTCTTTATGAGCCCTGCGGTCTCCGTTTCGTTGTCTGGAGGTCAATATGGCAGAAGAGAGAGAAGAATATGAAGCAGCGGTAAGCGAAGAGCTGCTTCTTCTGATCCGCTCGGGGCTCGGAAAGGAAGCACTGGCGGAGAAACTCGGCGATTATCATGATAATGATATCGCCCATGTTCTGGAAGAACTTACAAAAGAGGAGCGCCGCAGGGTATATGTTGCGCTCGGAGTCGAAAGAGTTTCCGATATTTTCTCCTATCTGGATGATGTAGAGGAATACTTTCATGAGATCGGTACGGAAAAGTCGGCGGACATCCTGGAGGAAATGGATGCGGACGACGCGATCGACGTACTGGAAAGCCTGCCGGAGGAATACCGGGAGGAGCTGGTCCGGGAAATGGATCAGGAGGCGCAGGAGGACATCGCGCTGATCACCTCTTATGAGGATGATGAGATCGGCAGTCTGATGACGACCAACTATATCTGTGTGAAAAAAGGCATCAATGTGCAGTCAGCCATGAAAGAGCTGATCGCACAGGCCGAGGATAACGACAATATCTCCACGATCTATGTGGAGGATGAAAACGAGGCATTCTACGGTGCGATCGAGCTGACGGATCTGATCCGCGCAAGGAAGGAGACCGAACTCGAATCCATCATCATCACCTCTTATCCGTATGTGAACGGCAGGGAGAAGATCGCGGATTCGATCGACCGTTTGCGTTCCTACTCCGAGGATTCCATCCCGGTCGTGGACGATGAGGATCATCTCCTGGGCATCATTACGGCAACAGACCTTGTCGAAGCCGTCGATGATGAAATGGGCGAGGATTACGCAAAACTCGCAGGTCTGACCGCCGAAGAGGATATGGATGAAACGCTGTTTCAGTCCATCAGAAAGAGGATCCCCTGGCTTGTGACGCTTCTGCTTCTGGGCCTCGTGGTCTCCAGTGTTATCGGCATCTTTACAAAGGTCGTCGAACAGATCTCTCTGGTGATCTGCTTCCAGTCACTGATCCTTGACATGGCCGGAAACGGCGGCACCCAGTCACTGGCTGTGACGATCCGTGTACTGATGGACGAGAGCCTGACGGCAAAAGAAAAGCTGCGGCATGTTCTGAAGGAAGGACGTGTGGGACTCGCGAACGGTATTATTCTGGGGCTCTGTTCCTTCCTGCTTGTAGGCGTTTACATCACCATGTTCAAGGGCTTCCCGGCGGGACAGGCCTTTATGATCTCGGGCTGTGTGGGTGTTTCCCTTGCGGTGGCGCTTCTGATCGCAAGTCTGATCGGTACGCTGATTCCGATGTTTTTTACAAAGATCCATGTGGATCCCGCAGTGGCTTCCGGGCCGCTGATCACCACGGTGAACGATCTGATCGCAGCCGTGACATATTACGGACTTGTCTGGGTGCTTCTCATCAATGTGCTGCATATCGGCGCATGATGACGGGAAGGCACTGACCCCTTGTACGGAAAAAGGAGAATGTGAAAATGGTAAAGCATATTATCTGCTGGAAACTGAAAGAGACCTCTTCCGAAGAGGAAAAACAGAAGATCCTTGCAGGGATCAAGGCAGGACTCGAAGGTCTGGACGGAAAGATCCCCGGACTTCTTTCGATCCATGTGGTGACGGAGGGCCTTTTATCCTCCAGCGCGGACTGCATGCTGGACAGCACCTTTGCGGATGAGGCAGCCCTGAAGCGCTATTCCGTGCATCCTCTGCATCAGGCGGCGGCGAACACCTTTGTGCGTCCGTTTACACAGATCCGTCTTTCCATGGATTATAAAGTCTGAAAAAATCCTGCGGGATGTGAAACCTGCAGGGAAGAAAAACGGTCTTAATGACAGAGCGTCCGAAAGCTTACGGACGGCGGCGAAAACCGCAAATAAAAGGATAAAGGAGACAGAAATGAAAAAAGCACTTGCGTTACTGCTTGCAGCAGCAATGGTATTCAGCCTGACGGCCTGCGGAGATTTCAGGGTGACCGTATCCGGCAATCTGGAGGATTCCACACTGGCATTCTCTCTGGAGACCAACATTCCTCAGGAAGAGGAAGAAGAACCCGAAACAATTGAAGAATCCGAATATACCGAAGATGACTTCGGACCCATCGGCGGCGGCATGCTTGCAGGCGGCTGGGCGAAACCCGAAACTTATCCCGCAGCCGAACTTACCGATGCGGATCTTGAACTTTTCGATGCTTTCCAGGAAGGCTTTGCCGGCATGCATTACGAGCCCGTCGCAAAGCTGATGGAGAGAGACAATACATATATCTATCTGGCAGCCGGCACGATGGTGACCGCTTATCCTGTAACGGGCCTTTACATCGGTTCCGTGACAGTGCTGGAAGACGGTTATGATTTCCATTTTAATGAGATCAGCTATTCGAATATTCTGGCCGCTTCCGAAGGCAGCGAAGATCTGGCACTTGTATCACTGCAGGATCCGCTGGAAGACGGCTTTGTATTCAATGAAGAACTCAGCGGCGTGACCCTTGAGGAAGGCGCTATGGAAGCATTCGAGAAAGCAACACAGGACCTCGACGGTGCATCCTATCTGCCGCTCGGCGTGATCGGCACACAGGTGGTCGCAGGTCTGAATTATGCGGTCCTGACGCTTCAGACTCTTACCGATGCCAATGCCACGAAGGATCTTAAGGTCATGACGATCTACAGAGATCTTGGCGGAAACGCAGAGATCACCAATGTTTACGATGTTTACTGCGAGCCTCTTGAAATCAGCGGACCGGTTCCGTGTGAAGGGGAATAAAAGTCAAAAGAGATAAAAATTCCGGCAG
>JAZUFC010000222.1:0-17044 GCA_045640465.1 Lachnospiraceae bacterium
CTGATGACGGGCGACGCCTTCGGCAAAGCGGAAGAAGCGAAGCGGGCGTCGCTCCGATCTTTGGAAAAGGCGCAGCGTCTGTATGAAGAGATCCTTGAGTCCGGCGAATGCACGTCAATCGCGGAACTTGCCGTAAACGGCGGCGATCTCATTGCCATGGGCATAAAACCCGGAAAAGCGATGGGCGGGATTCTGAATGCGCTGCTTGACATGGTTTTAGATACGCCGGAGCTTAACACAAAGGAAAAACTTACGGAGATTGTTCACGAGAAATTCATAGATCAGAACTTGCAATTCTTTGATAAACATGATAAAGTGAAGTAAATTTAAGGAAGGAGGAGTTTGACATGGCATATAAGATTTCTGAAAGCTGCATCAAATGCGGTACCTGCGAAGGCGGATGCCCTGTTGGCGCTATTTCTGAAGGCGAAGATACATACGTAATCGATGCAGACGCTTGCATTTCCTGTGGAACCTGCGAAGGCGGATGCCCTGTCGGAGCTATTTCCGAAGAATAATCACAAGATTCATCGCGCCGGTGTCTGCCACTGCAGGCACCGGTTTCTTTTTCAGGCCCGGTGTATTGCCGGAGCTGTCTCTGGGAGCATCAATGGAGAAGTATATCGTATTTGTAAATCCCTTCGCCAATAAAGGAAGGGGACCGGAGAACGCGCGGAAGATCGAGAAGATCATACCGCAGGGAACAGATATCTCTTATGTGGATATCACAAAGATCGACGACGTGGAGGGTTATATCAAGACCATCCCCGAAGATGCAAAGCTGGTCCTGACGGGCGGCGACGGAACACTGAACCGTACAGTCAACGCGCTGTATGATCTGGACTTTCGGCGTGAGCTTCTGTTTTTCCCGGCCGGATCGGGAAACGATTTCATCAGAGACCTTCAGAAAAAGCCGGACTGTGAGCCGTTTCCTTTGAACGGATACATGAAAGATCTTCCGGTCGTGAAGGTCAACGGCATCACCTGCCGTTTCTTAAACGGCATCGGTTTCGGCCTGGACGGATACTGCTGTGAGGAGAGTGACCGTCTGAAGGCGCTCGGAAAAGATAAATCATATAAAATGATCGCCTTTGAAGGACTGATGGGAAAATTCAAACCGGTCAATGCTTCCGTTACGGTGGACGGTGTGACAAAGACTTACGATAAGGTCTGGATGGCACCGACCATGTTCGGCTCGTTTTTCGGCGGCGGCGTGAATATCGCACCGAAGCAGAAACGGGATAACCCGGCAAAGGAAGTGACGTCTGTTCTGGTTCACGGCGTCGGCAAGCTGATGGCGGCCCTTCTGTTTCTGACGGTCACGGCAGGAAACGGAGATAAGTATCCGCAGTATATCACCTATCGTACCGGTCACCATGTGAGGGTGGAGTTCGATCGTCCCGTCGCGCTGCAGATCGACGGGGAAACAGTGCTGAATGTGACGGAATACGAGGTGGATTCCACCTTGTAAACGGAGGGTTCGGAGAACGGGCAAAATGGCTGAAAACCGCGAAAATCCTTGACAAAATAGTGAATGCACGCTATAAATATAGAGGTGTCCGGGAGTGCTTCCGTACACGATTAAAAAATCAGGAGGAATTATCATGAATAAGAAAGAACTGATCGCAGCAGTCGCAGAGAAGGCTGAATTATCTAAGAAGGATGCAGAGAAGGCTCTTGACGCTTTCGTAGAAGCAGTTGAAGAAGAATTAAAGAACGGCGGTAAGGTTCAGTTAGTCGGCTTCGGTACTTTCGAAGTTTCCGAAAGAGCAGCAAGAGAAGGCCGCAACCCCAGAACCAACGAGACCATCACCATCAAGGCTAAGAAGGCTCCGAAGTTTAAGGTCGGCAAGGCTCTGGACGAGGCTGTCAACGCATAACGCAGAATGAGATTAGACAAGTTTCTGAAGGTATCCCGACTGATCAAAAGGCGGACCGTGGCCAATGAGGCCTGCGATGCCGGCCGGGTCATGGTCAATGATAAGACCGCAAAAGCCTCCACGGAGGTCCGGGTCGGCGATGTGATCACCCTTTCTCTGGGAAACCGCGAGATCAAAGCGGAGATACTGGATATTCAGGAAACAACAAAAAAAGAAGAATCAAAGGATCTTGTAAGATTTCTGTAAATAAGGGTTTTACTTGTTCTTGATGGTTGTAAATGTTCGAGAGATCTACAGATCCGGAAATGGAAGCGGCTTGCAGGGAAAACCTTTGAGCCGCTTCGCTTTATACATTCAGGAGAAAGAATCATGAAAAAAACTGCAAAAAGTGTACTGGCGCTGCTGCTTTCGGCTGTAATCTTTTTCAGCTCGTTTGCAGGAGTCAGGTATGAAGGCGATACCTGCCTGTCGTCTTTGGAGGTATCGGACTCATTCATCACAATGAGTCTTGCTGACGTCACAAAGTACGTCAATACGCTTGACAAGGTCAACAACGCGGTTAAAAAGATCGACAAGCTGGGTCTTTTGACCTCTTATACCGGCGTTATCTCAAAGGCTTTGAAATATGCGAAGGAAGTAAATTCCATCGTCGGTGTTTTCAGCAGCATTTTCCAGTCGCTGTTCGGCGGCGGCAACGGTTCCACCGAAACGCCGGTCACGCTGTATACACTGTATAACGGTATTCAGGACATCCAGTATTCACTGGCGGATGTGAACCGGAAGCTGGATACGATCACGTCGGAGCTTCTGCGTATGCAGATCAGCGAACAGGAACACTATCGTGCCACAACGGCACAGCTCCAGTCCGGTTACTGGAACCAGTTCCTGAACAATCAGATCCGTCCCATGGATATCTATATCGAAAACTATCAGACAGAGCTCAACCGTGCGTTTATGAACTGGTACAGCCAGGCGGGAAACCGCGGGACCGATACCGATATCGTTCTGCTGCACGCTATGATCACGGATGCGGATACGCAGACCGCTTCACGCATGCTTCTGTTCAATAACAGCGATGCGCCTGAGACCGCAGCTTATTCCGATGCCGGTATCGCCGTGATGCCGGAACTGACCGTTGTGATCCCCGGTGCCGCGTTTGATGCGCTGCCTGCATACAATATCAACAGCTGCGTTCAGAACTTCAAGGATGCTGTATATCAGTATGCGGCAGGAGCAGGCTATACTGCGGAAGAAGCCCTTTTATATGCACAGGAAGCATATGAAACGCTTGAATACCGTCTGAGCAGCAAGATGATCCAGAATCCTGCTTTATGGCAGAGCCTGTTCGGCGGCATCAAGACCGCTTTCCAGTCTTATCTGGATTCGATCCTCGTGGAGAATTCAGGCATCAGCGCACAGCTCCAGTTCCTGTACAATGTGTACGGATTTGAAAGCGAGGCAAAGCAGACTGTGAATGATATCATCGACTGTCTGATTGCCCGTACCGCTTTATACGGTACATTTGTTGCGGATGTGCTGGAAAAGAGCAGCATTATTCCGGCAGCGGAAATGCAGACACTCATCGACAAGTGGATGAATACGGTCGATGCGCTGGAGACAACCAGAACCAATGCGCTCACAGGCTATGACGATTACTGCTATCTGACGGGAACACGTCTGATCGCCTGCTCTGCAAGATACAGTTCAGACAATAAATATACATATCTGAAGACCAGTGAGAGTACGAGCTCTATATACAAGATCATACCCGGCAATGATCTCTCTGATCATGTTGACTGGGTCTGGCGTTTCAGACTGGACGGCCCCGAAGGCCTGTATATGAATTCAAAGTACTATAATGAACCGTCTGATTACAGTTTCCTGACAGACAGTTCTACGACTGTCATGCTGTATCATCTGTATCAGAAGTCCGGACAGGATGCAAGCTTTCTCGCTTATCTGACCCGGTGCGGTACGAATCCCGGGGGCTATATGAATGTAGGTGAAGAACGTCCGATCCTGACAAAATACGTAGCCGCTGAACTCGTGCCCAACAAGACCGCGGAAGCCTATACGCTGAAAGCAAAGCCGATCTGCGGAACCACTTTTACGGCAGACAACACGTATGAACTGAGGAATGTCACCGACAGTCAGTGGAAGAATTTTTCCTATCATCACAAGGTCGTCGGAAGTACTGTTGATTCTGCGACCGGCGCAGTGAGCACGGACAGCGTGATCGCAGCAGCATTTTCCTATACATCCACGGAAATGTCCGGCAGCGTATGGCTTCCGAAGAACATCGTAGCTTTCGAGACCTGCGGCACGCATGTGATGACGACGGAAAGCTCGTATAAGGACACGTTCAGTTCGTTTTACAATACAGTATACGACAGAAGCTTCTACAGAGATTTCTATGTGCTTTACCGTATGCCTGTTCCGACTCAGGGACCGGTGATGCGTGCGGTGCTCTTAGGTGCGCCTGATGCCGGAGAAACTGCTGAGGAAGAGATTGTTGAGCCGCTGAAGCCGCTTGATACTTATATCGACAATGCTGCGGACTGGATGGGAGAACTCCCGGAGGAGACGATCCCTGTATATCATATTCCCGAGGAACAGAAGGATACAGAAATCGTCTATAAGATGGCAAACGATGAGACGCAGGAAGCACGTTATACGGAATATGCAGCATTGATCGCCGATGCCGCAGCGAAGGATGGCCGTGACGTGCCTGATGATGAGACGCTTCTGAAGATCCAGGACGAAATGGAAAAGTGCTGGCAGGCCGCATGGGATGTGGCTTCCGCAAATAAAAACATCGGACTGAAGCTTTCCGAAGATGTGAACGAGTATGAACTTCTGAATTTCGTGGACCAGGTATTCAACTGGACCACGGTCTATTCGGAAGACGGGATCGAAAGCATCACATGGGACGATCAGATCAATGTGGATCTGATGAATGCGGAGGATGTGGCTCTCTCCATGCAGATCGCGCCGAAAGCGGCGGTCAGATGCAGAAACGGCGTGTTCACCGTATTTGCTGCCTATGACATCGTTCCCGTGATCACGGCCCATTCTTACGAAGATCTCGGAGGTTTTTATGAGGCATCAGAATCTGTTTCACGTGAGATCGGTATCAATGATCAGATCGTGAACGGTCTTCCCATGACGATCAGCCTTCCTGTTGCGGATGAGACCGCAAACGGTGTATTCGTCCGTGTCTATGATAACTGGTTCAATTTTGATCAGGTAGAGAAGTACATCGTGGAAGTACAGGGAGAAGAAGGCGGCCGTTATGCCGAGATCCCGATCGAATACTGCTATACGCCTTTCAGTGTAGAGACAGGTGACGAACCGGTATTTGCAGCTGATTAAGCACAGATATTAAAACGGACCGGAAGAGAGTCCGGTCCTGAAGTAAAAAAAGGGACGCTTCCCGATGACAGAAACTGTCGGAAGGAAGCGTCCCTTCTGCTTTGTGATCAGCGGTAGAAGGTTCTTGCCGCGCGGATCATGTATTCGGTGTCCTTCACGCCGCCGGTCTCGTAGGGGCTGTGCATTGCAAGCTGTGCAAGACCGATGTCTGCGGAGGAGACGGAGACCTGAGAGGTGGAGATGTTTCCCAGAGTGGAGCCGCCGGGGATATCGGAACGGTTCACATAAGCCTGACAGGGAACGCCGGCCTCTTTGCAGATATTCCGGAGGAAGCCTGCGGAGACCGCATCGGTACAGTATTTCTGGTTTCCGGCAAATTTCAGGAGAACGCCTCCGTTCATCACGGGCCGGTTCACCGGGTCCGCCTTTTCGGGGTAGTTCGGATGAACGGCATGACCGTTGTCTGCGGAAAGAAGGAAGCTGTCCGCCACATGAACGTGATAATCTTCTTCGTCGCCGCCGAGCGCACGGTTCAGACGGGTCAGGACGTCATAGAGGAAGGTGGAGCCTGCGCCCTGTTTTGTGCCGGAGCCGACTTCTTCGTTGTCGAAGACTGCATGTACGCAGATATGCTCATCCTTTTTCGCGGAAAGGAAGCCCTGAAGCGAGGTCCATGCGCACTGCACATCGTCGAGGCGTGCACAGGAGATAAATTCGTTTTCTGCGCCCCAGACAGTTCCGGGCATTCTGTTGTAAAGGAACAGATCGTGTGAAAGTATATCCTCTTCGCGGACGCCTGCGGCATCGGCAATGAGCTTCATGAAGGAGCCTTTCGACAGAGAAGCGCCGTAAAGCGGCAGCAGATCTTTCTGCACATTGTACTTATAACCGGAGTTGGCTTCACGGTTCATGTGGATCGCAAGGTTCACGATCATCACGAGATCGCGGTCGATGATCACGTCTTTTGTGACGATCTTTCCGTCTTCAAGAACGCTGACTCTGCCGGCAGCGGACAGCGGGCGGTCAAACCAGGGGGCCATCAGCATGCCGCCGTAGCCTTCCACATTCAGCTTGACGTATTTGCCTTCGAAATCCATCTCGGGTTCGTTTTTGATCTTGAAAGTGGGCGCGTCACTGTGGGAGGCAATGATGCGGAAACCGGAAACATACTTTTCCGGTACGAAGAAGGAGATCACCGCGGAGCCGTTCCGGGTGACGAAATAACCGTTTCCGGGAACGATCTTCCAGCGCTCGTTTTCACGAAGTTCGGTAAAGCCGTTCTCCTTCAGGATCTTTGCGATATTTCCTGCGACCTGAAAGCAGGTCGGGCTTTTTCCGATAAATGCCATCAGCTCTCTGGAGCTTTTTTCAAATTCTTCCTGTGTGATTTCCGGATTCATGATCGTTTTTCCTTTCTGCTATAATGAAGCGCCGGTCCGGGCATTTCACTTCCGGTTCCGGCGCATGTTTCTATTCCTGAGGGACAAAGATGATCTCGTTCTGGAAGACCAGGCCGAAGCGTTCTCTGGCAAGATCGATGATCTCTTCTCTGGTGAGCGGACGGTCTTTCTGCGCCTCCAGTTCATCGCGCCGGCTTTCTGCTGCGGAAACGCTTTCCTGAAGCGCTTCGATATCCTCTTTGAGTGCTGCATTCTCCTTCTCTGTCCGGATGATCTGAACCAGAAGAAGTGCACAGAAAACAAGAGTCACGAAAATAACAAGACGGACACTTTTCTGATGTGCTTTTTTCTGCCGGATGGAATGATCTGCCATCTTCGCGCCTCCTTTCTCTATCATTAAAACCCATTCCGGGGGCTTTGTCAATGAAATTCATCTTGAAGAAGGCGCCGGGATGTAGTACATTTGAACGGGGACTGAAGAAGAGAAGACAGTACCTGAATAATAATAAGGAAACAAAGAGATCATGAACAGACCGGTCATTACATAAGAAAAGGTGAAGACCTTATTTGAAACGAAATTTATCAGACTGTTTGACCTTCAGTATGAGGAAGGAAAGCACTATTTTACGGCAACGCGTCGTAAGCTTGACGATCTGATGGCGATCAAGTCGGATGAGGAGTTCAAGGTTCAGCTGCCGGATGCCGTGACCTGCACGGTCATTGTCAGAACGCCGGATGAGGAGCCCCGTCTGGTGCTTTTCTATGAATACCGTTATCCGATGGGACAGTTCCTGTTAAGCCCCACAGCCGGTCTGATCGACGAAAAGGACAAGCTTGAGAAGGAACCGCTTCTGTCAACCGCCAGAAGAGAGATCTTTGAGGAGACGGGCATTGTCGTGAAGGACACGGACCGTCTGGAGGTATTGAGCCCGCTGGTCTTTTCCACACCCGGCATGACAGATGAAAGCAACGGACTTGTGCTGGCTGTTGTGGATCTTCCGGATCTTTCCAGCCTGAATCAGAACGGAGCGGAAGGTACGGAATGCTTCAACGGCTTCCAGCTTCTCACAAAGAAAGAAGCTATGGAGATCATAAAAGCGGGCCGTGATCCGTTCGGCAATTTCTTCTCTGCGTTTACCTGGCAGGCACTTCTTTACTTTGCCGCGGGACTCTGGGAACAGGAATGATCGAAGACGTCAGAAACTATATTGAAAAATACAGACTTATCCGCCCGGGAGACAGAGTGCTCGCGGGAGTTTCCGGCGGCGCGGATTCGGTCTGCCTTCTGGAGATCCTGACGCGCCTGAAAGAGGAACTTTCTATTGAAGTTGCGGCGGTCCATGTGAATCACGGTCTCCGGAGATCCGCAGTCCGCGATGAGCAGTTTGTGATGGATCTGTGCAGAACGCGGGGGATCCCGCTCGTGACCTGTCATGTGGATGTGCGTTCCTATGCGGAAAAAGAGAAGAAATCTCTGGAGGAAGCGGCGCGGGAGCTCCGTTTTCAGGCATTCACGGAAGTCATGAAGGAGACAGGCGCAAACCGTCTGGCGCTTGCGCATCATGAAAATGATCAGGCGGAGACGATCCTGTTCCATCTGATCCGCGGAAGCGGTCTGAGAGGGCTTGCGGGAATGGAGAACCGGCGGCTGGAAACGGTACCCGAGCTTTCCAATCACCGTGTCTGTAAAATGAAGATCGTGAGGCCTCTTCTCTGTGTGACCGGCGATGAGATCCGTGCATTTTTAAAGGAGCAGGGGATCGGCTGGTGCGAGGACGAGACGAATGCGAAGGATGATGCGGACCGGAACCGGATCCGTCATCATGTGATCCCTGAGCTTGAAAAGATCCGGCCGGATGCTGTCGGAAAGATCAGCGAAACCGGTGCATATCTCGGTGAGGTGGATGCCTATTTCAGAGATCTTGCCGTGCGCTTCCTGATCGCAAACGGAAAGGAGCGCGGTGAAGTCGGTGCGGAGGCTTTCGGGAAGCTTCATCCCCTGGAAAAGCAGTATGTGATCATGCAGCTTCTGAAGGATGCAAAGCGGCCGCTGAAGGATGTTTCACGGGTGCATATCGGTCAGGCGGCAAAGCTTTGCGAGAAGCAGGTCGGAAAAAAGATCTGCCTTCCCGGAAAAACGGAGATCATAAGGACTTATGACGGGATCCGCGTGCAGGAGGCATCGGATGAGGCTCCGCAGACTGAAAGAACGGCGGATGCATCCGGCACCGGTGTCCGCCTTGAAATGCGCATATTTCCGAAGGAAAAAGGACAAATTATTCCCGGAAATGAGTATACGAAATGGTTTGATTATGATAAAATGAACGGGTTCCCGGTACTTCGTACCAGAAAAGAAGGGGACATATTTGCAGTCACAAAGGACGGGCATAAAAAGCTTCGCCGGTATCTGATCGACGAGAAGATCCCGGAAGAGGAGCGGGACCGTATCCTGCTTGCGGCGGACGGAGAGAATATCCTGTGGGTCATCGGAAGACGCATGAGCGAGGCTTACAAGGTGACGGAGGAGACAAAGCAGATCCTGGAGATCAGGGCCGTGTTTCCGGAGGATTCCGAAGACGGAAGGACTGCAGAAAAAGAGGAGGAAGAATAATGGAAGACAAGATCAGCGTATTGATTCCCGAAGAGAAGATCATAGAAAGACTCGGGGAGATCTCGGCAGAGATCAGTAAGGATTTTGCAGGCGAAAAAGTTCACCTGATCTGCATTCTGAAGGGCAGCGTTTTTGTAACATGTGAACTGGCAAAGCGGATCACGATCCCTGTCACGCTGGATTTCATGAAGGTCTCCTCCTACGGGGACGGAACAAAGACGAGCGGCATCGTCCGGATCTCGAAAGATACGGATGAATCGCTGGAAGGAAAGAATGTGGTCGTAGTCGAGGATATCATCGACTCCGGCAGAACGCTTCATTATCTTCTGGACGTGCTGACCAAGAGAAATCCCAAAAAGCTGAAGCTCTGCACACTTCTTGACAAACCGTCCCGCCGTGAGACAGAGGTGAAGGTGGACTATGTCGGTTTCCAGATCCCGGACAAGTTCGTTGTCGGTTTCGGTCTGGACTTTGCGCAGAAATACAGAAATCTTCCCTACGTCGGCGTAGTGGAGGAAATCGGAGGAGCGAGTGAATAAACGGAAAAAAGGAACAGGAATCCTGGTATATCTGATCTTTCTTGCAGTTATGATCATCGGATGCCTGGTGTTTGAAAAATTCATAAGCAATACGGGGGTCGAAGACTATTCGAACTATCAGCAGTATCTGGCTGAGGGAAAGATCACCGAAGCTTATATCACGCAGAATGAAGAGGTGCCTACGGGACAGGTCCGCTTCTATCTGCAGGGCGATGAAAAGAATGTCTATATGGTCAATGTGCCGGATGTCAATGCGGAAAAAGAGGCACTGCTTTCAAAGGGTATCAGTTTTTCACTGAAGGACGTACCCGGGCAGAACTATTTTCTGCTGTCGATCCTGCCGGCTCTTCTGATCCTCGTCGGCATGCTCTTTTCCTTCAGCATCATGTCAGGAAGAGCAGGCGCGGCGAACAACAACCCGATGGGAAATTTCACGAAGAACCGTGCGAGGATGTCCGATCCCAAGTCCAATCAGGTCAAGTTCACGGATGTGGCGGGCCTGCAGGAGGAGAAGGAATCTCTGGCCGAAGTGGTGGATTTCCTGAAAAATCCCGAAAAGTATACGAGCCTCGGCGCACAGATCCCCAAGGGCGTTCTTCTGGTCGGCCCTCCCGGTACCGGCAAGACGCTTCTCGGCAAAGCTGTGGCGGGAGAAGCGGGTGTTCCGTTCTTCTCGATCTCAGGCTCCGATTTCGTGGAACTCTTTGTCGGTGTGGGTGCGTCCCGTGTCCGTGAACTCTTTGCGGATGCCAAGAAGAATGCGCCCTGTATCGTGTTTATCGATGAGATCGATGCTGTCGCAAGGATCCGCGGTTCGGGTCTCGGCGGCGGCCATGACGAAAGAGAGCAGACGCTGAACCAGCTGCTTGTCGAGATGGACGGTTTTACCGCAAATTCAGGCATTATCGTGATGGCGGCGACCAACCGTGCCGATATTCTGGATCCCGCGATCCTGCGTCCGGGCCGTTTTGACCGGAAGATCGCAGTCGGTCTGCCGGATGTTCAGGGCAGAAATGAGATCCTGAAGGTCCATTCCCGGAATAAAAAACTCGGTGATGACGTGGATCTTTCAAAGATCGCGAGCATCACTGTAGGATTCTCCGGAGCGGATCTGATGAATCTGATGAACGAAGCGGCGATCAGCGCGGCAAGAAACGGGGAGTCGTTTATTTCCGGCAGAAACATCGAGGATGCTTTCATCCGCGTGGGAATCGGTCAGGAAAAGCATTCCCGTGTCGTATCGGAAGAGGAGAAGGCTATCACCGCTTACCACGAGATGGGTCATGCGATCCTGTTTGAGGCGCTTCCCGACGTGGGCCCTGTGCATACCATTTCCATCATCCCGACCGGCGTCAGCGCGGCAGGCTATACCATGCCTCTTCCGGAAAAGGATGAAATGTACAATACAAAGGGAAAGATGCTCCAGAACATCATGGTCGGCATGGGCGGCCGGATCGCGGAGGAGCTTCAGTTTGACGATGTGACGACGGGTGCGTCTCAGGATATCCGTCAGGCAACGGCCATTGCCCGCGACATGGTCATGAAGTACGGTTTCTCCGAAAAGATCGGCTTTATCAACTATGAACAGGGTGAGGACAATGTCTTCATGGGCCGTGATCTGGGCCATATCAAGACCTACGGAGAGCAGGTCTACAACACCGTCGAGGCGGAAGTCAAGCGCATCATCGACGAGTGCTACAAAAACGCGAAGGAGATCCTGGTCTCCAAAAAAGATATACTCGATCGAGGCGCAAAGCTGCTGATCGAAAAGGAAAAACTGACAAGAGAGGAATTTGAGGCGGTTTATCATGAAAATGATTGACAGAAGTGCCTTGTTTGCGGATGAGACGGAACTCTTCCGCTTTCCATATCAGGCCGAAGCGGGAGATGTGATCACCTTCCGCTTTCGTGCGAAAAGGGACGATCTTCTGAAGGTGGTCCTTACTTCTCCTGCGCTCAGTCAGGAGATGGAAAAAGCATTTTCCCTCGGAAAATTCGATTATTATGAGACTTCTCTGAAACTTGGAAAAGAGACGCTTTCCTACGGCTTCCGTCTTTCGGGCGAAGAGGAGGAGCTGTATTTTGACAGGCTCGGCGCAGGCGAACGGGCTTTTTCGGAATCGACTGCCTTTCAGGTGATCCCCGGCTTCCGGACGCCTTCCTGGGCGCGGGGCGCGGTGATGTACCAGATCTTCACGGACCGCTTCCGGAACGGAGAGTGCGCGAACGATACCGGAACGAACGAGTATGTCTACAATCAGCAGCCGGTCTCTCACGCGGAATGGGACAGTCCGGTCTCTGACTATGATGTGCGCCGTTTTTACGGCGGTGATCTGCAGGGCGTTCGCGAAAAACTCGACTATCTGCAGTATCTCGGCGTGGAGGTCATCTATTTCAACCCGCTGTTCGTTTCCCCTTCCAATCATAAGTATGACACGCAGGATTATGACCATATCGATCCGCATCTTTCGGCTCTTGTGCATGACGGAGGCGATGTGCTTCCGGAGAATGAAACGGACAACCGCAAAGCTTCCATGTATATCCGCCGGGTGACGGATCCGGAGAATCTTGCGGCAGCGGATGCTTATTTTGCGGAGCTTGTCGAAGAGATCCACAGACGCGGCATGCGCGTGATCTTAGACGGCGTATTCAACCATTGCGGTTCCTTCCATAAATGGATGGACCGTGAGCATATTTACGAGGGGCAGCCCGGCTATGCGGCCGGCGCGTACGAAGGCCGGGAAAAAGGGGACGGCTGCGTAAGCAGTCCCTATGATTCCTATTTCCTGTTTGAGGGAACGGACGAAGAGACCGGAGAACCTTTGTATAAAGGCTGGTGGAATCATAAGACACTTCCGAAACTCAACTATGAGGGTTCGGATAAACTGAAGGCGGAAGTACTCGGAATTGCGAAAAAATGGCTGAAGCCTCCTTACCGGATCGACGGCTGGCGTCTTGACGTGGCAGCGGATCTGGGACAGACGGAAGAATATAACCATGATTTCTGGAAAGAATTCAGAAAGGCTGTAAAAGAGGAGAACCCTGACGCACTGATCCTTGCGGAGCACTACGGCGATCCGAAAAAGTGGCTTTCCGGCGACCAGTGGGACAGCGTGATGAATTATGATGCGTTCATGGACCCGGTGGGATATTTCCTGACGGGCATGGAAAAGCATTCGAACAGGTATGAACCGCTTCTTCACGGAAACGGAGAGGAATTCTTCCGCTCTCTTGCGGAAAAGAGTGCAGCCTTTCCCGTGCAGTCTCTGCAGACAGCCATGAACGAGCTTTCCAATCACGATCACACCCGTTTCCTTACAAGAACGAACTGCCGCACGGGGGATCTTCTCTCAAGCGGCGCGGCTGCGGCTTCGGAGGGAGTCTCTTATGCGACGTTCCGCGCGGGCATCGTCATGCAGATGACGCTTCCGGGTGCACCGACTGTCTATTACGGAGACGAGACCGGCATGACCGGGTGGACGGATCCGGACAGCAGAAGACCGTTCCCGTGGGGACACGAAAGCTGGGATCTGATCAGTTTCCACAAGGATCTGATCAGGATACACAAGACTTACAGCTGCCTGAAATACGGTTCCTTCAAGCCGGTTCTGGGAGAGAGCGGACTGATCGCATACGGCCGTTTCGACAAAAAAAACACGGCCCTCATTCTGGTTCTGTACCATGAAAAGGACCGTGAAGTCTGTGTGGATGTATCGGATATCGAGATGCCGGAGAACGGAAAAGCGCTCCGGGTAATGGAGACGCATGACGCCGGTTACAATGTCGGCCGGAAGGAATTCCCGATCGTAAACGGGAAGATCTCGCTGACTCTGAAAGCCTGGTCATCCATTGTACTGGTAGCCGAAAGGATCGAATAAGAGGATCAGCGGATCAGCTTCAGCACTTCGATCATATTGTCGTGATGTTCGCCGTTGACGGTGATGCCCATATAGCACTCGCCGACGCTGACAAGGCCGAGACGGTCGAAGAACTCAGAGTTCCGAATATCGATCAGGTAAGGGTAGTCATATTTCTGTCCGCCCTTTTCCAGATACAGGATACGGCCTTCCGATTCCAGACGGCTGAAGATCTCTTCGGGCATGACGGTACGCAGATCCGCAAACGCGCTGGCTTCGAGATCGTTGGGGTCCATATACGCCAGGAAGGTCATTTCATCAGCTGCCAGGAAGTCCAGTTCCTTGGCCATGATCCTTGCGGACAGACGCTGGGCCTGCGTGATCATGAGTTCATAATCCGACGGATCGACAACGGAAGAGGCAAGATCGATGTGGTATTTATCCGGGTTCAGTCCGAGCTGCTCACAGAGGTAGACCTTCATCTCCTCCTTTGCGGGGGACTCCGCGTCCATATAGGCGGTCTGGAACTCACCGGTGATGACATTCGGAATACTGTTGTAGATGCAGCCTTTGATCAGGGAGATCGCTGCGATGATGCCGAAAATGACTGCGAGGATCAGAATGCCGTAGTACTGGATGATCCATTCCAGCTTGACGGTAAGGGGTTCGCCCTTCATTTTGTCCCATTCGCCCTTTGCACCCTTTTCATCACCATAGATTTTTGCCATGCAGTCCCTCTTTCTCCGGAACCGGGAGACGGATCTCCCTGACCGGTCTTTATGTCTGGCCGTACGCAGACGGCGCGGATATACAAATGATCTTTCCGTACAGGAGAAGTGTAGCACAGAAAATGATGAAATGGAACAAACAATCTGTGAAAATTCTGTTAATTGGGCACGGCAGACAAGCATGCCCTTGTAATTGCGGATATTCTAATATATAATAAGCTGACTGAAGTCTGTTTTCAGACCGGGAGAAAAAACAGCGGAAAGAGGAGAATATGAACAGAATATTCAATATTAACAATCCGGTGTGGACCTTTATCGGAAAGCTGGTCGATGTATTTGTGCTTCATCTGGTGTGGATCATCTGCTGCATCCCCATCGTGACCATAGGCGCATCCACCACGGCGCTCTATTATGCGCTGATGAAGGATATCAAGGATGAAGAGGCGCATTACCTCAAGGCCTTCTTCCGCTCCTTTAAGCAGAATCTGAAGCAGGGCATCTTTATCGGCATCGCATATTTTGTGATCGGTCTGATCCTGGGCTTTGCGCTTTACTTCTATTATCAGTACAGCATGCATCCGGATGCGCTGGCGCTCGGTGTTTCGCTTCCCGCAGGCGTCTACAAGACCGCACTGGTGCTGACGATCATCTTCCTGATCCTGTATCTGAATATCGGCATCTATATCTTCCCGCTTCTTGCGCGGTTTGACAATACGACAAGGAATCTGGTCCGCAACGCGCTTCTGATGTCGATCCGGCATCTCGGCTGGACGATCCTGATGATCCTGATCTTTGCGGCTGTCTATTTTGTGACCTTCTGGTTCAACTTCATACCGCTTCTCCTTCTGGGCTACGGTCTGGTCGCTTATCTGGACTCCTACATACTGAATCATATCTTCGAGCCCTATATCAGAGCGGTGGAAGGTGAAAAGAAGGAAACGGACCCGGACGCATGGACGGTGCCGGAAGAGGAGGAAACAGCCGATGTTCCTTACACGCCGGTCTCTACCTATTCGCTTCTGATGAACCGGACGGAAGAGGAGAAGAAGGCGGCAGCCGGAGAAGAGAAGGCTCCGGAAGAAAGCGGAAACGCAGAAGAATAAGAAAACTTAAGACAGAGATCTGAAAACATACCGGGAGATCACCGGAGAGTAAATCAAAAGAGGTAAATGAGTTATGGAAAAGGTACGTACACGTTTTGCACCCAGCCCGACAGGCAGAATGCATGTAGGCAATCTGAGAACCGCATTATATGCATATCTGATCTCCAAGCATGAAAACGGAGATTTCCTGCTCCGCATCGAGGATACAGATCAGGAAAGAGAAGTGGAAGGCGCAGTGGATATCATCTACCGCACGCTTCAGAAGACCGGTCTTCAGCATGATGAAGGTCCTGATAAAGACGGCGGCTGCGGTCCTTATGTGCAGTCCGTGCGTCAGGCACAGGGCATCTACATGGAGTATGCAAAGATGCTGATTGAACGGGGCGAGGCGTATTACTGCTTCTGTACCGAGGAAAGACTGAATACGCTGAAATCCTCCGTCGGTGAGGACGGCAAGGAGATCCGTGTTTACGACAAGCACTGTCTGAGCCTTACAAAAGAGGAAGTCGAAGCCAATCTGGCAGCGGGCATGCCTTTTGTCATCCGTCAGAACAACCCCACCACCGGAACGACCACGTTCCATGATGAGATCTACGGCGATATCACTGTGGACAACAGCGAGCTGGACGATATGATCCTTATCAAGTCCGACGGTTTCCCGACCTATAACTTTGCAAACGTCGTTGATGATCATCTGATGGGCATCACGCATGTTGTCCGCGGCAACGAATATCTGTCCTCCAGCCCGAAGTACAACCGTCTGTACGATGCATTCGGCTGGCAGGTACCGGTCTATGTGCACTGCCCGCTGATCACGGATGAAGAGCATAAGAAGCTTTCCAAGAGAAGCGGACATTCTTCCTTTGAAGATCTGGAGGAGCAGGGCTTCCTGGACGAGGCGATCGTCAATTTCGTTGCACTTCTCGGCTGGTCTCCGGAGGATAATCAGGAGATCATGAGCCTTCAGGAGCTGATTCAGAAGTTCGATTTCCGTCACATGAGCAAGTCTCCCGCAGTTTTCGATTATACGAAGCTGAAATGGATGAACGCACAGTATATCGCGGCAATGGATGATGCGAAGTATCTGGAAAAGGCACTTCCGTTCGTGAAGGAAGCTGTCGGCCGCGAAGACGTGGATCTTGAGAAGATCGCACTGATGGTAAAGTCCCGTATCGAGATCTTCCCGGATATCACGGAAAAGGTCGCATTCTTCGGCGCGGTTCCGGAATACGATGCGGAAATGTACACGAACAAGAAGGCAAAGACCACAGCGGAGACCTCTCTTCAGGTCCTGGATGATGTGCTCCCGATCCTGGAGGCACAGGATGACTTCTCGAATGATGCGCTTTATGCGGCACTCAGCGCTTACGGAACCGAAAAGGGTTACAAGACGAACTTCGTTATGTGGCCGATCCGTACCGCAGTGTCCGGTCTTCAGAATACACCGGGCGGCGCGACCGAGCTGATGTCCGTTCTCGGAAAGGATGAGAGCCTGCTCCGTATCAGAAACGCGATCGAAAAACTCAGCTGAGAGGAACGAAAACAGAATAACAG
>JAZUFC010000223.1:0-3781 GCA_045640465.1 Lachnospiraceae bacterium
TGAACAGTGCACTTACATAGAAGACCTGAATGCCGTAGTAGGTCTCGTCCGTCTCGAATTTTTCCGCCATAAAGACGAAAATGAGCGCGGCAAGCATCACAAAGGTGATATCGCGGTAGCTCCGGTCTTTGATCCCCAGAAAGCCTTCATAGCACATGCAGAGCAGGACAAAGATATAGATGAAGGACTGGCGGCAGGGCAGTGAGTTCGGGATATGGAAGCCGTGCCAGATGTAATCCATCGAACGCGTGGAAAAGCTGAAGAAGAATACAAGAAGCAGAGCGGTATAACCGATCTTTTCCCGGAGCATGACCCGTTTGTTCAGATAATAAAGAGGCAGACAGAGGAAGACCGCCACGCCGCAGTAGATATTCGGCCAGTGATCGAGGCCTGTGTGCGTTGATACGTTGATCAGATGGCGCGCAGCCATGTCGAAAACGCTGAAATAGCTGTACCATTCGTATTTGAAGCTGTTTTCCGCAGAGGCCGTGATGAAGAAGTACTTGATGTACGGGATCAGAATGACCGCTGAAAAAGCGAGGGCGAGAACGGTATAGCCGATGAATTTCAGCAGCTTTATGCCGAACTGCTTTCTCATTTCGGGGTTGGTGCCGAGAAGGAAGAAGCAGTACAGCGCGATGCCCATGCAGCACATGATGGCGATGTAGTAGTTCGTGAAGATGGTCAGGGCGAGCGTCACACAGTACAGCATGCCCTTGTTTTCCTCCACGAGCCGGTACAGGCCGAGGATCACGAGCGGGAAGAGCCAGATGCAGTCGAGCCACATGACGTTCCAGTTATAGGCGGCCATGTAGCCGGAAAGTGCATAAAACACACCGAAGAAGATGGCCGGATAAGCTTCCGCGCCGTGTTTGTCATGTCGCTTGTTCAGAAAATATGTGACGGTTGCGGAACAAAGACCGAGCTTGTTCACGATCAGAAATGTGACGAATTCGATCACGAATTTCTGCGGAACCAGTACGATCAGCGCATTCAGGGGGCTTGCGAGATAGTAGGCAACGATCGCCCAGAAATTCGTTCCGCCGCCGATGTTCCAGTCATACATCAGGCTTCCGCCGTTTCTGACCTTGGTCTTCAGTTCCTGAAAGAAGGGTGCATACTGGTGGTAAAGATCGGTACGGAGAAACACCTTGTCTCCGAAGGGATAGAAACCTCTCTCGATAAAGACGATGCACATGACGAGCACCGGAATGAAAAAGGCGATCAGATAAGGACAGAACTCTTTGAAGCTGTGTTTTTTTTCTGCAGTCACTTCGGAACCTCCTTCTGTTCTGCATCAGGGACTTTTTTTCTGAATATCAGGAACTTGCTGGCAAAATAATTTGCAAGCAGGACAAACACACTGGAAAGGATCTTGAACAGCGGTTCATTCAGACGGAGGACACCTACCGTCACATACATGAACAGCGCATCAAAGGCAAGGGAGAGAAGACGGCATGTCAGGAAAGGAACGAATTCCCGGAGAAGCGTTTTTCTGTCCCAGGAAGGGCTGTCGAATACAAAAGCTTTGTTGACAGCAAATGCAAATATCACCGCAAAGGCCCAGGAAACGCAGGTCGCGAGTACGATGTCGAAGCCGCGGGACTCGAAGCGGGGCATCAGAAAATAGACGACGTAGTTGACCGCTGTCGTGAGTACGCCGCAGATCACGTAGGAAACAGTCTCGTAATTGATCAGTTTCCCGAAGAACGGATCCGCCGCGATCTTTTTTGAAATTTTCAGTTCCCGGATCCGTTTGAGAAGCCGGCTGTTCAGTATTTTATCCTTCATCTGCAAATATGCTCCGTATAATAAGACCGCAAAAAAGCAGAAAAGGTTCAGAGAAAACAGAAAACTTTTTTAAAAGCTCCGCGAAAGAACAGGAGCGTACCGATTCTGCTTTACATTCTTGCGAAAATAACCTATAATGAAATTTGTACTGTGGATTCTCAGGCTGTATTTCTTTATCGGAAAATACAGTTCTATTCTAATATAAATCAGTACAAATGTAAATCATTAGTTGCTGTTCAAAAACCCGCAGCACCGGATGCATATCTGACGGTCAGGACGAGGGGATATGGGCGGCTTCTGTGATTTTTGGTGATGAGAATGCCGAGAGAAGAAAACTATAATCCCGAAGACGATATGGATGAGGAGGAACTCCGGGCCTATCGCGAGCGAAGGGAAAAACGTTTGCAGAGACAGCGGGAGCAGGCAAAAAAAGCCCGGAATCAGGCGATCGCCATGCTGGCTGCTGCCGCGATCCTGGTGGTCGGTCTTGTGACCGGCGTTCTGCTTCTGATCTCAAAAGAAAAAAACGGAAAAGATCCTGAAGCGGACAAGCTGACGCTGAAGCCGAATGAGGAACAGGAGCTTCAGGAGGAGGAGCCGCAGAATCCGGGAGAAAGCCTGCAGCCGGAACAGAACGCAGCCTCAGAAAACGAGGCGGATCCTTTGCAGGAGGATCCTTCGCAGGAAGAGGCAGGCAATCCGAACGGACCTTATATTCAGGGTTCCGTCGAAGTGCCGGAAGGTTATGTAACGATCCCTGAAGGTTATCCCGGCAACGTGTCCGCATCGATCTACATTCCGAGCTGGATCACACAGGATTTCCTGACAGTCTCCGACATGAACAGACCGGGCACTGCGTTGACTTCCGTGAAGAATATCGTGGTGCATTATGTGGCAAACCCCGGTTCCTCCGCAAAGGCGAACCGCGATTATTTTGAGGATCTTGCGAATCCGATCGCGAATCCTGCGGGTACCAGAGCGTCGGCACATTTCGTTGTGGGTCTGCAGGGGGAGATCGTGCAGTGTGTGCCGGTCGAAGAGATCTCCTGGGCCAATTATCCGCGAAACGAGGATACGATCTCTATAGAAGTCTGCCACCCGGACTGGTCCGGTGAGTTTACGGAAACGACCTACTGGGCGCTTGTCCGTCTGACCGCATGGCTCTGTGAGCAGTACGGCCTGACTTTTGAAGACGTGATCCGTCATTATGATGTCTCCGGCAAGGAGTGTCCTGTTTATTATGTGCAGAATCCGGAAATGTGGACACAGTTCAAGGGTTCCGTTGCACAGTATATGGCGCAGTATCCGGATATCGGAACACAGTTTCCGTAAGAAATGCTGAACGTGAAGCATTCCGGCGCAAAGCGCAGAAAAGTTGTACCTGAAAGCGGCTCGCATCGTCCTGACGCTCAAAAAAGGGGAGACCCTGATAGAATCAACAGCCTGAAGGCTTGAAAAGGAGAACAATATGAAAATTCTGGTATTAAACTGCGGCAGCTCATCTCTGAAGTATCAGCTGATCGATATGGAGAACGAGAGCGTTCTGGCAAAGGGCCTTTGCGAACGTATCGGCATCGAAGGCAGCAAGCTGACTCATAAGCCCGCCGGAAAGGAAAACTATTCCGTCGAGACTCCCATGGAAAATCATGAAGTGGCAGTCAAGCTCGTTCTGGATGCACTGTCAGATCCGGTCCACGGCGTGATCGCTTCCGCTGACGAGATCGATGCCATTGGCCACCGTGTACTGCACGGCGGCAAAGAGATCACCAAGTCCTGCGTCGTTGATGCGCATGTAAAAGATGTCATCCGCGAGTGCTTCGACCTCGGACCTCTTCACAATCCCGCAAACCTGATCGGTATCGAGGCATGCGAGGCAGCTATGCCCGGCAAGCCGAACGTAGCCGTTTTTGATACCTCTTTCGGTATGGGCATGGAGCCCAAGGCATACCGTTATGCGATCCCGGACAAGTATTATGACGAATACGGTGTC
>JAZUFC010000224.1:0-4304 GCA_045640465.1 Lachnospiraceae bacterium
TCGTCCGCGAGACCGGCGGTCTGAAGGATACGGTACAGCCTTACAACGAATACACACAGGAGGGCACCGGCTTCTCCTTTACATACTACAATGCGCATGACATGCTGAATGTGCTGCAATATGCGGAAAAGACCTTCCGCGAATCCCGCAGAGAGTGGAATGACATGATCCTCCGTGCAATGAACAGTGATTTTTCATGGCAGGCTTCCGCAAAGAAATATGAAGAGCTTTATGATCTTCTTGTTTCTGAAAAGAATGCCGCTTCGGAAGGCGGGAAAGGAGACGCAGAATGAAAAACATAAAGATCGTTCCGCTTATCTTTGTCATTCTGATCCTTCTGGCCTTCATCTTCATGATCGTCTGTCTGATCAGGGGAAATACCAGTCTGTTCTTTATCACCGGCGGTGTTCTGACAGGTATTCTGATCGCCGGATATTTTGTGCTTCAGGTCTTTAAGAAAAAGAAAGAAGAAAAAGAAAAGGAAATATGAGCGCTGTCATTGAAACTTCGAATCTGACCAAAAACTACCGGAATCTGACGGCTGTCGATCATGTCAGTCTCCATATCGAACAGGGCGAGATCTACGGCCTGATCGGCCGGAACGGCGCCGGAAAAACGACGGTCATGAAAATGATCGCCGGTCTTCTGAAACCTTCCGAAGGCGAGATCAGATTCAGTGTAAACGAAAACAGAAACGTGCATCTCGGGGCACTTCTGGATACCCCCGGTATCTATCCGAACATGACCGCCAGAGAAAATCTGGAGATCAAAAGACTCTGCTTCGGGATCCGTGATGAAAGAGAGACAGAGCGTCTCCTTTCCATGACCGGTCTTGACCGTTACGACAGGCTGAAGACGAAGCAGTTTTCCTTCGGCATGAAGCAGCGCCTCGGCATTGCGCTTGCGATGATGGGTGATCCGGAGATCCTTCTTCTGGATGAGCCGATCAACGGACTGGATCCTCAGGGGATCATCGAAGTCCGGAATATGATCACCGAGATCAATCAGAGACGCGGAACCACCGTCATCATCTCCAGTCATATTCTGGAGGAGCTTTCCAAAACGGCTCATACCTTTGCCATTCTGGAAAAAGGACGGCTGATCTCCGAAACGACCGAGGAAAAGCTGAACGAGACGCTTCCCGGACACATCGTGCTGGTGACCGACAGAATACCGGAGACCAGAGAAGTCCTGAACAGTCTCGGATTCACCAGTTATCAGTCCAAAGGCGTTAATACCATTCTGATCTATGAAATGCTGGACCGCTCCGACGAGATCATCCGTGCACTCGTGCAGGCCGGGGTTTCCGTAAGGGAATGCCGCGTCGTACATGAGTCTCTGGAAGATTATTTCATCGGAATGACGAAAGAGGTGTGAGCATGCAGCATATTATCAGATCCGAACTTTACAGGATGCGGAAGAATAAAAGCACATGGGTGATCCTGATCATTCTTCTGATCCTGATGTTTATCGTGGCCATTTCAGACGGCTTTGTCTTCGGCAATGCACCGTGGGTCAAAGAAATGATGGGAAATCTGTCCGCTGCGGTCAGTGCCGGAATGGGAGATTTCAGCTTCAATGAGCTTTTTGCCATGCTTGGACTCATGAACTGCAAAAGTATCGCGGAATTTATCACCTACAGCATGCGGCGGATGGACATCATCTTCTTTATTGCTGTGTTCATCACCTGCTTTACCGTTCCGAAAAGACATACCGGCTTTGTAAAGAGCACCGCAGGCATGTATCCGAATCACTGGTTCTCCTTTTCGGATATCCTGATGATCCTTCTGTTCAGTTTTCTGATCGAATTCGTCACGGCTCTGTCTTCGCTGTCCGCAGCCTTTATCTGCTTTGAAGATACGCCCTTCGGTGATCCGGTCTCGTTTGCGGTCTATTTTGTACTGCACGTACTGCTTGTATTTGTATCCGGTGTTGCGATGAACTGCGTCACGCAGATATTCAAAGGCGGCTTCGGCGTTGTGCTCATCATCGGTTTCAGCGTAATGTTCAGCAGCATCGTCTATTCGGCTGCCGACACGATCCTCGGCGCCCTGACCGGATCGGATCTGAGGATCGAAGCCCTGACTCCTGTCGGAAACATCACAGATCTGGAATACAACAACTGGAATCAGTATTTCAGAGCGATGCTTGTTATCGTGGCTTACGGTCTGATGGGCATCTGTTCCGAGTTTTTCATTTTTGCGAAAAAGGACAGGGTATAAACGAAAAGATCAAAATCGACACTTGTATTGTTTTTGCATCTATGATAGAATTTACAGGTTAAAGTATGAGAGTGATAGCCGGATCAGCCAGATCCCTTCCCCTGAAGACCGTTCCTTCGGATGAAACAAGGCCCACAACGGACCGCATCAAGGAAACGCTTTTTAATATGCTGAATCCTTATATCCCTGCCTGCCGTTTTCTGGATCTTTTTGCCGGAAGCGGTGCGATCGGGATCGAAGCCCTCTCAAGGGGCGCATCCTTTGCCGCCTTTTCGGATACCTCCAAAAAGGCGCAGAAATGCATTCAGGAGAATCTTGCGTTTACGCATCTTGAAGATAAAGCGCTTCTTCTCTGTACCGATGCTCTCGGTGCGGTCACAAGACTGGAAAGCATGAAAGAAGCTCCGTTTGATATTGTTTTTATGGATCCGCCTTATGAACAGGGACTGGAGACGCTTCTTCTTGAACGCCTCAGTTCATCCCCGCTCATCACGGAGGATACTGTCATCGTAACGGAAGCATCGATCAGAACGGATCTCAAGAATGCAGAAGAGCTGGGTTATGAGATCATAAAGGACAAGGTCTATAAATCCAACCATCATATCTGGCTCCGGAAAAGGACATAATATGGCAACAGCGATCTATCCCGGATCTTTCGATCCGATCACCCTGGGACATCTTGACATCATCAGACGGGCAAGCAAAATGACCGATCATCTGATCGTCGGTGTCCTCAATAATTCATCCAAAAAGCCTCTGTTTACGGTGGAGGAGCGTGTGGAAATGATCACACGCGCGGTGAAGGACATTCCCAATGTGACTGTGGACTCTTTTCAGGGACTGACAGTGGATTTTGCGAGACAGAACGGAGCGACCGTTATGGTCAGAGGACTCCGTGCGGTGACGGATTTTGAATACGAGCTCCAGCTTTCTCAGACGAACCGCAAGATCGCACCGGATATCGATACGATCTTTCTGACGACAAATCTTCAGTATGCTTATCTTTCTTCCAGCATCGTGAAGGAAGTGGCTTCCTATAACGGGGATATTTCCGAATTTGTTCCCGATTTTGTGGCTGAAAAGATCAGGGAAAAACTGTAACGGCTGCTTCCGCATTGTCTGTGAAGCATGCGGAAAGATGCCGGATATAAGAGAATCAATCAGGATAAGGAGAAGAACATGAGTAATCGAATCGAGCAGGTCATCGGAGATATCGAAGAGTATATCGACGGCTGCAAAATGCAGGCATTTTCCAATACCAAGATCATCGTGGACAGACCTCAGATCGAGGAGTTTCTGGATGAGCTCCGCCAGTATACGCCTGAAGAAGTGAAAAAATACCAGCGTATGCTGAACAACCGTGACAAGATCCTCTCCGACGCCAAGAAGAAAGCCGGCGAGCTGGAGGACAAGGCACAGGCTTATGCGGATCACATGGTCTCTGAGAGCCAGATCACCAAAATGGCTTATGACAAGGCAAACGAGATCCTGAAGAGCGCCAATGAACAGGCGGAGGATATCGTGGACCGTGCGACGGAGGAAGCCAATCAGATACGTGAGAGTGCGATCGCCTATACAAGTCAGCTTCTTGAGAACCTCCAGTCCATCATTACCGGTACTGCCGATGATACCAGAAATCTGTTCGGTGCACTGATCACTTCCCTGACAGAGCATCAGAATATCGTTGATGAAAACCTTCGCGAACTGAACAGCGAAGACAGCGCAGCCGATGATATGGAACAGTCTCTGTACAGCAGCACTGATTTCCCTTATGAAGACGAAGAGGACGAATAAAACGATGCAGCCCTGGTCCGATACAGGCCGGGGCTTTTTCTAACACTATGGCAGAACTTCCGGAATCTTTTAAACAGAATATGAAGCTTCTTCTCGGAGAAAAAGAGTACGCAGCGTATCTGGATTCTTTTTCGGAAAAGCGCGTGTACGGTCTCCGGGTGAACACCATGAAGATCTCTCCGGTGCATTTCCTGAAGATCTCTCCGTTTGCGCTCACGCCTGTTCCGTGGACGTACTGCGCTTTTGACTATTCCGAAGAGGAAAAGCCCGCAAAGCATCCGCACTATT
>JAZUFC010000225.1:0-10226 GCA_045640465.1 Lachnospiraceae bacterium
GGTCAAGGTCCTTCCGATCTCCGACCGTTTCATCGACTATGCAAAGTCTGTCAACGCAAAGCTTGAGCAGGCCGGCATCCGTTCACAGGTGGACGACCGTTCCGAAAAGATCGGCTTCAAGATCCGTTCCGCACAGCTTGAAAAGACTCCTTACATGCTCGTTGTCGGCCAGAAGGAAGAGGAAAGCGGACTCGTTTCCGTCCGCAGCCGCTTCGCAGGCGACGAAGGTCAGAAGTCCGTTGACGAATTCCTTGCCGACCTGAAGACAGAGATCTCTTCCAGAATCCTGCGCGAGACCGTCAAACAGGAAGAAAAATAAACCCTGAGTTTTTTTGGCAGGCTGCTTTGCAGCCTGCTTTTTTTATGTCGCGTGTGTTTCACAGATCCGCCTGCCCTTCTTTATGTCTCGTGTATTCCATAGATCTGCCTGCCCTTCTTTACTCCGTTTCGGACGCCGTGTGCATACGTGAAATGAATCCTTCAAGTGCGGTTGAGTGAGCGAACGTCGCAAGGAGCATGCTCAGGCAGCGAGGACGGGGCCGCGATGACCCGCGGCCGTAAGAGTCCGAGCGAATAAGCCGCATGCGACGAGCAGTGAGGTCAGTAGACTTAGCGAAACGAACACGCAGTGTGAAGTTGAGCTTAGTCGGGACCCTGCATGCGAGCTTAGTGAAGCAAGGCCGTATGGCCGCAGGTGAACTTAGCGAGTCGTAGAGGGAACGTCTATCACGGAAGAATCATTTCACAGAAAGCACACGGCTGTGGATAGGCGGAATATAAGGACAGGCAGATCTATGGGGAGAGCAGACGGCTCTATGAAGGGCAGGCGGATCTATGAGGAGGGCAGACGATTTGTGAGTACACATGACAGGATAATTAAGAATTATTAAGGATTCAGTTCAGAACTATTTTATATTTTTTTCGTATGATGAAGGAGGGAGTCATAAAGAAATAATCGAGAAGGAGCCGGAATACATGAAAAAATGCAAAAACGTTCTGACGCTTGCGCTGATTTTGATGACTCTTGTTTCAATCGCACTGCTGTTTCGTTCCTATGCCGTCGGTAAATTCGATTCGGTCGATTCCCTGCAGAACTTCATGCAGTCCTTCGGTATCTTTGCCCCCATTGCACTGACCGTTCTGCAGGCCGTACAGGTCGTGATCCCGGTACTGCCCTGTTTTTTCGGATATGTCGCAGGGTCGCTTCTGTTCGGAACAGCGGGCGGCTTCTGGTGCAATTACATCGGTATCACAGCCGGTTCGATCATGGCCTACTGCCTTGCAAGAAAATACGGCAGAAAGATCGTCCTCCTGATGTTCAAACAGGAAAAGCTGGAAAAATGGAGTGCCCGTCTTTCAGAGAACAGACACTACGGACTTTTTCTTTTTATCGCAACCCTTCTTCCGCTGTTTCCGGATGATTTTCTCTGCTATTTCTCCGGGCTGATCCGGATGGACCGGAAAAAATACAACTGGATCATCATTCTCGGAAAGCCCTGGTGCATTCTCGCATACAGCATACTTTTCGGAATGATCGGAGCCTGAACATGAAAACACTTTCACTTTACAGATCTCAGCCTTCACCGGAGCATGCAGAAGTCTCCGGGAAGATAAAAAGCGGTGTACAGACCGGCGGGCTGTCTCCGGAATGTGACGGGGAAACACCCGGTCTTCGCTTTCTGTACCGAACCGTTATCGGCAGAATGATCCTCAAGATCCTTGTTCAGCCGTCTCTTTCCCGAGCGGCGGGACGTTTTCTGGACTCGAAGCATTCTGTTTTTCTGATCAAAGAGTATCAGAAGAAAAATGCCATCTCCCTGGACGGGATCACCGTTCCGGAAGGTGGCTTTTCGTCGTTCAATTCCTTCTTCAGCCGGAAGCGCACACATACAGACTTTTCCGGCGGACCGGAAGATCTCTGCAGCCCCTGCGATGCTTATTTAAGCTGTTACAGGATCGGCGAAGACAGCAGCTTTTATATCAAACACAGCCGCTACAGCCTTTCCGATCTGCTTCAGGACCGGGAGCTTGCCGAAGGATATCAGGGCGGCACAGCCATGATATTCCGAATGACGCCGGCGCATTACCACCGTTATCACTACATCGATGACGGAAATGTTCTGAAGGAAAAACGTATTGACGGCGTTCTCCACTGTGTCCGTCCCATCTCCGGGGAGCGCTATCCGGTCTATATCCGGAACAGCCGTGAATATTCCCTGCAGGAGACCGCCCATTTCGGAACGATCGTACAGATGGAAGTCGGCGCGCTTCTGGTCGGCAGGATCAGAAATCACAGAACAGGCGGCAGCTTCTGCCGCGGAGAAGAAAAAGGCTGTTTCGAATTCGGCGGCTCCACGATCGTACTTCTTCTGCAGAAAAACGCTGCAGGTCTTCTCCGTCTGCCGGACTGTACGGATAACGGGCAGGAGATCTCCGTCAGGCTCGGAGAATCCATTGCAGTCTCTTTGAATTCTGAAGACAAAATGCTGTAATCGTGATAGAATGTTGTCAAGGTCAAAAGCCGTTCCTGCATGCACGCCTGCGTGCGAATAGAGGAAAAGGCTCTTTGATCGCCCAGCATGTAAATTAATAATGAAGAAACAGGCTCAGCCTGTTCATTTACGGAGGATCTCATGGCAGAAAATCAGATCCTGATAATCGAAGACGATGAAGATATCCGCGAAGGGATCCGCATCCTTCTGAAGAACGAACACTATGAAGTGCTCGGTGCAAAAAACGGTGAGGAAGGCCTTTCCATGCTCTCCGATTCCATCGATCTGGTCATTCTCGACATCATGATGCCGGGGATGTCCGGACTGCGCGTCTGTGAAGAGATCAGGAAAACCAGCAATGTACCTGTTCTTTTCCTGACGGCGAAATCACTGGAATCCGATAAGCTGATCGGCCTGATGGCCGGTGCGGATGACTATCTGACCAAGCCCTTCTCCTATTCCGAGCTTTTAGGGCGTGTCAAGGCACTCGTCCGCCGCTATAATGTCTACCGCGGCCATGGCACCCTTCCGAAAGAGCCGGAAAGCGGAAATATCCTGAAAACAGGCGGTATCATGCTCCACAGCGTTTACAACGAGGTCAGCGTGAACGGAACAGAGATCTCTCTGACAGATAAGGAGTACGGCATTCTCCGGCTGATGATGCAGCATCCGGGGCGTGTGTTCAGCGCACAGAATCTGTACGAAGCTGTCTGGGAGGAGCCCTTCTTCTACAACTGCAACAGTACGGTCATGGTCCATATCCGCAAGCTTCGCACCAAGATCGAAACTGATCCGCAGAATCCGAAGCTGATCTGCACCGTCTGGGGAAAGGGGTACCGTTTTGAAGACAAGACTTGACTGGAGGAAATCCATCAACCTCGAGATGGTCCTTCTTCTGACAGCATCGCTTCTGATCAGTTTTGCATTTTTCTGGCTTCTGCATTTCACCGTCGACCGGATCCTGGACGAATACATCGAGAAGACGGATTTCAACCAGAAGCAGAGCGTGGAATATGTCGGAAGCCTGCAGCGTTTCGTGGAGGATGAAGAGATCGGCTTTGACAATCTGGAGCTCATCGAAGACTGGCTGAAGGCAAATCCGGCCGTCGTCCTTCAGATCTATGATGAAGACTATCTGGTCTTCGACAGTGTAAACGGCATGATCGCGGCCCCCGTCTATGAACGCAGGGATGACGAGGCTGCCGTCTGGGAGAATTTCTTTGTACTGACCCTGACAGACCGTGACGCATACATCTGCCTCTACGGTAATTTTGATTATGCATTATATCAGACCACACGATTTCTGGAGGTTGCGTTAAGCCTGCTTCTGTTTTTCGTGTGCTTTTTTTTCGGAATCAGGACTAAGACCAAATATATCATCCGTCTGCAGGAGGAGATCGATCTTTTAGAGGGCGGAAGCCTGGATTATCCCATCACCGTTTCCGGAAAAGACGAGCTCGCCGATCTTGCCGCAGGTCTTGATTCCATGCGGATCTCCTTCCGTCACCAGATCGAAGAAGCCGAGCGGATATCTCAGACCAACCAGACGATGATCACGCAGATCTCCCACGACCTCCGGACGCCGCTGACCGCTGTAACGCTCTACGCGGAGATCCTGCAGAACCATCCCGAACTTCCGGAAAGTCAGAAGCAGGAATATTTGGATACCATTCTGAAAAAAGTCAGCCACATGAAGGATCTTTCGGATCATCTTCTGGATTATTCCACAGAAGTCCAGACTTCGAAGACGGCTGCCGTCGAATGGCTCTCTCCGGCAGAAGCTTTTTTCGAGGAGCTTTCCGATCTGTGCGCCTTTCTGGAGCAGCAGGGTTTTCAGACAGAGACCGGTCTTTTATGGGACGCGCCGAAGCTCTGCGTCAATGTGGAATATCTTTCCCGTATCTTCAACAATATCTCTTCCAATATCATCAAATATGCAGACAAAGACAGTCCGGTGACCATCCGCTCCGCTCAGGAAAACGGAATGTACTGTCTTACCTTCATCAATCAGAAATCACCGCTCCCGCCTGATGAGGGCGGTAAAGGCATCGGCATCCATTCGATCGAAGCCATGCTGAAAGAACTCGGCGGCAGCGCAGAAGTGCTTTCCGGAGACGATCTTTTTAAGCTCTCTCTGAACTTCCGTCTTTCCTGAAACCGGTTTCACACAAAAAAAGGATCAGCCATGAAAAAGATTTTTTATAACGGTAAAGTATTCACGGGAGCCCTCCCGCTTGTTTCCGCCTTTTCGGTGGAAGACGGAAAATTTCTGCTTGCGGGCAATGATCAGGAAGTCCTTGCCCTTGCGGAAGCAGCAGATGAACTTACAGACCTTTCCGGCCGTTTCGTCTGCTGCGGCTTTAACGACAGCCACATGCATCTTCTGAATCTCGGCTATGCACTCTCTGCGGCACGGCTTGATCTGTGCACCGGAAGTCTTCAGGATATGATCTCCGGTTTCCGCGCTTTTGCGGAAGCGGAAGAAAACAAAAACGCATCCGTTCTTCTCGGGAGAGGCTGGAATCAGGATCTTTTCACCGATACGGACAAAATGCCGGACAGATGGGATCTTGACCGCGTCTCCGAAAACAGACCGGCTGTTGCTGTCCGTGCCTGCGGCCACATGCTGTCCGTCAATTCCGCATTTCTGAAGCTTTTCTCCGAAGAAGAGCTCACCGATGTGGACGGCGGTATCATCGAACGGATCAACGGAGAGCCCACCGGCATCTTCTGCGACAACGCCATGGAACTGGTCTATGCCAGGATCCCTGCCCCCTCCAAAGAGGAGATCAAGCGTATGCTTCTTGCCGGAAGCCGGTTTTTGAATTCCTTCGGAGTGACTTCCTGTCAGACAGACGATCTGGCCGCCTTTTCCGGTGTTCCCTATGAAACGGTCCTCGAAGCCTACCGGGAGCTGACTGCGGAGGGAAAGCTCACTGTCCGCGTTTATGAGCAGTCCAATTTTTCGTCACTTGAAGACTTTTCCTCTTTTCTTTCCAATGGTTACCGCACCGGCACCGGAGACACGCGTTTCCGGATCGGCCCGCTGAAGCTTCTTTCGGACGGTGCACTCGGTCCGCGTACCGCACTCCTCTCCGTTCCCTATGCAGACAGACCCGATACAAAGGGACTTGCCTGCTTTTCGCAGGAGCTCCTTGACGATATGATCTCTCTGGCAAACAGAAACGGTATGCAGATCGCTGTTCACGCGATCGGGGACGGTGCGCTTGATATGCTTCTCTCCGCGTATGAAAAAGCCCTGAAGGAGCATCCTTCAGACGATCACCGTCACGGCGTGGTCCATTGCCAGATCACCCGGAAAGACCAGCTTGAAAAGATCGCTTCGCTCGGTCTTCATGTCTATGCTCAGGGGATCTTTCTCGATTATGATGCAAAGATCGTACACGAGCGTGTCGGAAATGCGCTTGCGGATACCAGCTACCGCTGGAAGACGCTCATGAAGATGGGTGTCCGTGTCAGCAACGGTACCGATTCGCCGGTTGAGCTTCCGGATGCATTAAAATGCATGCAGCTTGCCGTCACCAGACAGCCTGTCGATCGCAGTACGCCGCCTTATCTTCCCGAAGAAGCCTTTACCGTTGAGGAAGCGCTGCAAAGCTATACCTCCGCCGGTGCTTACGCAAGCTTTGAAGAAAATATCAAGGGAGAGATGCTGCCCGGCATGCTTGCAGACTTTACCGTACTCGAAGAGAGTCCGTTCGATATTTCTTCTGACAGGATCAGAAATATTCCGGTGCTGTCGGTTTATCTGGGAGGAAATAAAGTATGGCAGCGATAAAAAAAGAAGGCTCCGCAGTACCCGGACAGGAGTCCGCAGTACATACAGAGCCTTATAAACTGGAAAAGCAGGTTCTTCATCTTCCTGTCAGCAATTTCCTCGAAGAAAAGATGAAAGCCGGAAAAAGGGGCCTTTATTCCCTCACGGACGAGATTCTGAAAGAACACCGGGAACGTTATTCGGAGCCGCTTCAGATCTCCCGGAAATCTCTTTCCTGTGAGATCCGCTGCCACTATTTCGTCTATCGTCTGTCTCTTCGCCTGCCGAAGCGACTTCAGAATACACGCCTCGTGAAGCGTGCGATCCGAAGCACGAAGGTCATCGACTGCGGCTCAAAAGAAGAAGACACGAACCGCTGGATCTGGGACTTTCTTTCCGTGTTCACACGAGAACCGAAGTCCTGAATAAGTCTGTTATTCCCGGACAAACTCCAGGCTGTTTCCTGTCATTCTGGCGATCCTTGCAAGTGATTCCACGCGGACGCCCATGTTCCGGATCAGATCGCCGCCGGGCTGGAAAGCCTTTTCAATGGCAATGCCTGCGCCCACGACTGTCGCACCTGCCTGATTCGCAATGCGGATGAGGCCCTGAAGCGCTGCGCCGTTTGCCAGGAAATCGTCAATGATCAGAACGCGGTCCTCCGGCAGAAGATATTCCTTCGAAACGATCACATCATATTCTCTTCCGTGGGTAAAAGAAACGACCTTTGACGTGTACACGTCACCTGCAATATTCTTCGTCTGGTTTTTCTTGGCAAAAACAACAGGGACATTGAATTCCCGTGCTGCAAGACATGCCATCCCGATACCGGATGCTTCGATCGTCAGGATCTTTGTCACATTGTCATCCTTGAACAGTCTGTGCCATTCTTTTCCCATCTCTTCAAAAAGTGCGATATCCATCTGATGATTCAGAAAGCTGTCCACTTTCAGTACGTTGCCCTCTTTGACTTTTCCGTCTTTCAGAATTCTGTCTTCCAGCAGTTTCATTTCAGTCTCCTTCTGTTTTCCGTTTACGGGTCCGGTTGATACGATTAGAATTTCAGGCCCTTCAGAAGATCTCCGAGAGAAGTGGTTGCTTCGCCTTTATCCTTGTAGGACTTCGGTTCTTCCTCTGCCTCTGCCTTTTCTTCGTCTTCCCGCAGAGAACGCATGGAAAGACTGATCTTTCCGTCTGCGACCTTGATGATCTGAACGGTGACCTCCTGTCCTTCCTTTAAGACGCTGCGGATATTGTTCACTCGGTTCTTTGAGATCTGGCTGATATGCAGAAGACCGCTGACGCCGTTTCCGAGATCCACAAATGCGCCGTAATCCTTCAAAGAATCAACGGTGCCGGTGAAGATGCTTCCGACGGTGATGCGTGCCACCGCATTCTTCTTCTCTTCACGCTGCTTCTGATACAGAAGCTCCTTTGCAGACAGTACCAGACGGCTGGCTTCCGGATCACATTCGATGATCTGTACATCCAGTTCCTTGTGAAGGAACTCTGCGGTATCCGCAACATACGTAAGTGAAAGCTTTGATGCGGGGATAAAGCCCTGTACGCCCTCTACCTCCATGACACAGCCTCCCTTGGTGGCCTGGATCACTTCGCCGGTGATGACGGTCTTTTCGTCCTTCATGCTCTTCAGCTTATCCCATACATCGTCACGGTCTACATTCATGTGATGGTAGGAGAATTCAAGACGATCCTTATAATCATCCATGGATTCATCCGTTGCGGGGACCGGGTTGGGAGTTGCGGCAATACGTGAACGGATCAGACCGCTCTTTGTTTCCGCTTCCAGCGGTTTCTTTTCCTTTGCGGCCGCCTCTGCCTTTTCCTTTTCATCCGCTTCATGGACGATGTCTTCCATGTCTTTCTTTACGCTCGGGACCACTTCGGAGACCTGTTTCATGATCTCATCGAATCCGCCGTTTTCCTGTCTGTTTGCTTCTTCTGACATATTACCTTCCTTTGTCCGGGGACTGCCTTCTGAGGCGTCCTGTTTTTTCTGCAAGCTTACCTGTCCGTTCTTCGCGGAACAGTTTCAGTATAACGCGTTTCTCTCCGTTTTAAAAGAGGAACGGATAAAATTTCTTCTGCTTTCTTCACAGGAAAGCTTCCGCGTGATATAATGCAGATATTCATTTCCGGCAGCGTTATGCCCTTCTCTGCCGCCGGAAGTTCTGACCGGAGGAAAAAATGAGAAGAGAACCGTTTGATATGGAAAGAGATATACTGAACATCGGCGATACCGTGAAGATCACGGAAGGAAAGCTTCCGCACGCATATTACTATACTGCGGAGCCCGCGGCCGCGATGTCCAAAAACTTTACGACGGAATACCGCATCCGTTCAAATGAAGGCACTGTCGTCGAAAAGGAAAAGATCGGCGCCTCCTTCATCATTACGATCGAATTTAACGAGTAAAAACAGAATCACGCTGCGCATGCAGCGGGGTTCTGTTATATGCGGACTCTTGCTTATTCAGCGATTTCTTCTTCGACTTCCTCGAGGATCTCGCCGGCTTCTTCCAATGCGGCATCAAAATGCTTCTGGCAGAAAGAGCAGGACTTGGTGTAGCCCTTGTTGATCGCGGCTTCGATCGCGCTGATCTCTTCGTTTTCACCGAGCATGTCCTGGAACCAGTCCATTTCGGTAACGACCATCGGTGAACTCTTGGTCAGAGACTGGCAGTCATCATAGTAATGATAGCAGTGACCGTACTGGGTAACATAGATATCGCCCATTTCGTGCTCGATGATGGCTTCGGTCTTCTCTTCTTCGGAGATCGGATTCCAGTCAGCGGATACCAGACCGCCGATCAGAAGCGTTGCAATTGCAACTGCAAGAACAATGTTTCTTTCCTTCTTGTCCAGCTTGATGCCCTGATTGTTCTTATCGTTTCTGAGAAGCATGATAATGAACGGAACGAAGCAGACGATCGCCATGATCATACCCATCTGATTCTGCAGGAAGAAAAGAACTTTATTCTTCTCTGACGGAGGATCGATGTGGTTCGCCTGTTTCCAGAACTGGGAACCGATGATCAGGAAGATCAGGTCCAGCACAAGGAAGATGATCAGGTACAGCATGTAGTTGTCCGGAAGTGCATCGATGAAGTTCGGCAGATACCACTTGCCGCTTAAGTTCATGATCGCAACGAGTTCACAGAACACTGCCAGTACCCAGAAGATGATGGCAGCAACACGCTTGCCTGCCGCACCTTCCGTAGAATAGATCTTGCCGTTTGACTTCTTTGCCGGAGACGCCTTGGATACAGATGCGCCGGGTGTTTTCTTAGTCGCGGTGGATGCTGCGGGCTTCTTTGCCGGAGCTGCCGCGGGCTTCTTTGCTGAAGAAGCAGCTGCGGGTTTCTTAGCCGCAGTCGTGGTTTTCTTTGTTTCAGCCATTGTTTATCTCCTGATTTCTATTATTTACAAACCTTATCAGACCGGCCTGTCGGAATCATTATAGCAGATATTCGGCCTTTTTCAATACAATTTTCAATATATTGTGTTTACTCAGTAAGAATTGTGATACCGCTCCCCTTATTTTGTATGTGTACCGAGCCACTGAAGCATGGTGACTTCTTTTCCGTCGACCAGAACGGGCTGTCCGTCGAAATCGACTCTGTTGTCATCGTTCAGCGTCGGGATCCAGGAGAAGTGTCCCATGTACTCATAAGGCTTTCCGTCCTTCAGCGGTGCAAGACCGTGAAGGTCCTCGACCTTATCCCAGCAGGTGAAGTGAATATCCTTTCCGCCCGCCGCGATCAGACGCTTGTAGGTGGGAAGCGCAAACTGAGCGATCGGAACGACCGGGTCTGTTTTTGCAGCGCAGAACCAGACAGGAATGTTCTTCATGATCTCTACCATTTCTTCCGTAAATGCGGAATCCGGGAAAGCTTCGCAGACCGGGAAGGCTGCCGCAAAGAACTCCGGATAATC
>JAZUFC010000226.1:0-11082 GCA_045640465.1 Lachnospiraceae bacterium
AGAAGAATACGCTGGAGATGGAAGACATCAACCGCTTCTTCAAGAATGTGCCGCTGACTGCGGATAATATTGAGGACAAGTCGGAGGCCAAGCGGTCTTAGGAAGACAATTAGGAAAACCAACTCCTTGGCTCACAGAACGACATGGCTACGATCCGACTTAGAAGAATACGCTGGAGATGGAAGACATCAACCGCTTCTTCAAGAATGTGCCGCTGACTGCGGATAATATTGAGGACATCATCAATTATCTGGATACCAAGAAGATCGACGTACTGCAGATCATCCCCGATGATCCGCTTCTGGACGATGACCTTCTGGATGACGATATCGACCTTTCCGATGACGAGGAAGAGGATATCGACCTGAACAATATCGATCTTCTGGAAGGCGTAGGAACGGGTGATCCGGTCCGTATGTACTTAAAGGAGATCGGCATGGTGCCGCTTCTTACGGCGGACGAGGAAATGGAGCTTGCCCAGAGAAAGGCTGACGGCGATGAGAAGGCTAAACAGCGTCTGATCGAAGCCAATCTGCGTCTGGTGGTCTCCATTGCGAAACGCTACACAGGCCGCGGCATGAGCTTTCTGGATCTTGTGCAGGAAGGAAATCTCGGCCTGATCAAGGGCGTTGAAAAATTCGATTATACGAAGGGCTATAAGCTTTCCACATACGCGACCTGGTGGATCCGCCAGTCCGTGACCCGTGCGCTTGCCGATCAGGCAAGAACCATCCGCGTACCGGTGCACATGGTCGAGACCATCAATAAAATGTCGAAAATGCAGAGGAAGCTGACGCTGGAGCTGGGATACGAGCCGTCTGTTTCAGAACTTGCTCAGGCACTGGAACTGCCCGAATCCAAGGTCATGGAGATCATGCAGATCGCAAGAGAGCCTGCATCTTTAGAGACCCCCATCGGTGAAGAGGATGATTCAAATCTCGGAGATTTTGTGGCGGATACCAATACGGTCACGCCGGAACTGAACGTGGAAAACGTGATGCTCCGTGAAGAGATCGATACGCTTCTCGGCGATCTGAAGGAGAGAGAACGTCAGGTCATCATCTTAAGATTCGGTCTGGAGGACGGTCATCCGAGAACACTTGAGGAAGTCGGAAAGGAGTTTAACGTTACACGTGAACGTATCCGTCAGATCGAGGCGAAGGCGCCCAGAAAACTCAGAAATCCTGTCCGTTCCAAGAAGATCAGAGATTTTCTGCAGTAACGAAGGTGTATGTGATGAACCCGGTTCCGTATCAGAAACAGCTGGACGAGATCATCGAAGGGTTGGAGGGAAAAACTCCGACCCTTCTTTTGCATGCCTGCTGCGCGCCCTGCAGCTCCTACTGTCTGGAGTATCTGTCAAAGTATTTTCGGATCACGGTCTTTTATTACAATCCCAATATCACCGAATATGAGGAATATGAAAAACGGGCCGAAGAGGAGAAAAGGCTGATACGTGAAATGCATTTTGAAAATCCCGTGCAGATCCTGGAGGGACCGTATGAACCCAAACGGTATCTGGAGGCGGTCCGTGGACTGGAACAGGAGAAGGAAGGCGGAAAACGCTGTGAAGCCTGCTTCAGACTGCGCCTCCAAAAGACCGCCGCGCTTGCATCCGAACTGGGATATGATTATTTCACCACTTCCCTGACGATAAGCCCTCTGAAAAATGCAAGGCTTCTGAATGAGACGGGAGAAGAGGCATCTTCGATGTACGGTGTCCGTTTCCTTCCTTCCGATTTCAAGAAAAAGGGCGGATATCAGCGGTCCATTGAACTTTCAAAAGAGTACGGACTGTACCGTCAGAATTACTGCGGCTGTGTCTTTTCCAAACGTGATGCAGAAAGCAGTAAAAGAATTCAGAATGACGCCTGAAAAAGGCAGCAAATCAATCATTTAGTGAAGATCATCAATATGAATCAGTTTATGGAATTGAGACCCGGCATCAGGCGAGCCTGTGCCGTTATAGATCTGGACAATATACTGCATAATCTGAAGGTCTGTCTTCAGGCCGTGAAAGGGAATGCACAGATCATGGCTGTTGTCAAAGCAGACGCATACGGACACGGAGATGTCGAGATCGCCCGCCTTCTTCAAAAGGAGGAAAGGATCTGGGGCTTTGCCACTGCGACCGCGGACGAGGCATTTCTGCTGCGAAAAGAGGGAATCGAAAAGCCGATCCTGATTCTCGGAAGCGTCGATGAAGACTGTTATGAAGAGATCATCAGAGAAGAGATCAGGATCCCGATCTTTGAAGAAGAGAAAGCTGCGCTTTTTGAAGAGGCAGCCGTAAAAGCCGGAAAGACAGGCCTTTTCCATATCAAGGCGGATACAGGCATGTCCAGGATCGGACTTTTCCCGGACGGGACGGGAAAGGATACAGTCAGAAGATGCTGTTCCTTTTCTCATATCCGTGCCGAAGGAATCTTTACGCATCTTGCCACGGCTGACGAATCCGATCCGTCCGCTGCAGAGCATCAGATCATGATCTTCCGGAAGTTTATTCAGGAGCTTTCGGAGGAAGGGATCACATTTGAAAAGAAACACATGGCAAACAGTGCGGCAACGGTCCTGTTCGACAACACGGATTTTGATCTGTGCAGACTCGGGATCCTGCTTTACGGCCTTGCGCCCTCCGAAGAGATCAGAAGCCTGATTCCGGATGTGAAGCCGGTCATGTCTCTTTACAGTGAGGTCTCCTATGTGAAAGAGGTTCCGGAAGGAACACATATCGGTTACGGCGGCACCTTTGTCACAGACAGGAAGACGGCAGTCGCGACTGTAAGTATCGGCTATGCGGACGGCTATGCACGTACGCTTTCCGGTAAAGCGGACGTTCTGATACGCGGAAAAAGGTGTCCGGTGATCGGAAGGATCTGCATGGATCAGCTGATGGCGGATGTGACGGAGCTCTCAGAAGAAGCACCTGTCAGGGAACATGAACGGGTCACGCTTATCGGTACCGACGGGAAAGAAACGGTCACCATGGAAGAGGTCGGCAGAATATCAGGACGGTTCAATTATGAATTTGCCTGCGAGATCAACAAACGTGTTCCGCGCGTGTTCGTGCAGGGCGGAAATATCGTTTCCGTGCGCTGAAAATTCAACTTTTTCCTTGACATTTCAGGCTTATGACGATATAGTATCTTTTGTATGTTTGCGCTTTAGTCCAACGTGTCTCGGACGGGCGTGACGAAAGTATTCGGGGAACCCTCTACCCCCGGGCTTTCAAAAAAATATACGGAGGTGCCAAATGGCAAACATTAAATCTGCAAAAAAGCGTGTTTTAGTTACGAAGGTTCGTACTGAAAGAAACAAAGCGATCAAGTCCAGAGTCAAGACTTATCTGAAGAAGTTCGAAGATGCAGTTGCATCCGGTGATAAGAATGCAGCAAAGGCGGCATTCATTGCAGCAGAAGTCGAACTGACCAAGGCTGCGACCAAGGGTGTGTATCATAAGAATATGGTCTCCAGAAAGATCGGTCGTTTAGCAAAAGCAGTTGATGCAATGGCATAAGAAAGAACAAGGCCCCGGGCAGTTCAAGCTCAGGGTCTTTTCTCTTTTTGAAAGGATGATATGGAACATAAGGTTGCGGCTGTACTCCCGGGCTCTGTAGCGGAAGAGCTTGAGATCGAAAAGGGAGACATCCTTCTGTCGGTGGACGGTCAGAAGATCGAAGATGTGTTTGATTACCGCATGCTCACGGAACAGGAGGAGTTTACGCTTCTCATCCGGAAAGCGGGCGGAGAGGAATGGGAGATCGATGTGGAAAAGGACGAGGATGAGGAACTCGGCCTTGTTTTTGAGAATGATCTCATGTCGGATTACAGAAGCTGCAGCAACAGATGTATTTTCTGCTTTATCGATCAGATGCCGAAGGGCATGCGGAAGACGCTTTATTTTAAGGACGACGATTCCAGACTCTCCTTCCTGCAGGGAAACTATATCACCCTGACCAATATGAAGCAGGAAGAGATCGAGCGGATGATCCGCTACCGTCTGGAACCGATGAATATATCCGTTCATACCACGAATCCGGAACTGAGGTGCCGCATGCTGCATAACAGAACGGCAGGAGAGGTCCTGAAGTATCTGAAGGATTTCTGCGAGGCCGGGATCCGCATGAACGGGCAGATCGTTCTCTGCAAAAACTGGAACGACGGTGATGAACTGGAGCGGACGATCTCGGATCTGTATGCATATCTTCCGTATATGGAGTCACTGTCCGTGGTGCCGGTAGGCCTCACAAAGTACAGAGACGGACTGACTCCGTTAGAAAACTTTACAAAACAGGATGCATTGGATATAATAGATCGGATAGAGAAATGGCAGAAGCGTGCATTCGAAGAATTCGGACTTCATTTTGTTCATGCCAGCGACGAGCTTTATCTGCTTGCGGAAAAGGAGTTTCCGCCGGCCGGGACCTATGACGGCTATCTTCAGTACGAGAACGGAGTCGGCATGGGCCGGGCGCTTATGGATGAAGTGAAGGCTTCTCTTGAAGAGATAAAGAACGCTTCCGTCAGTGAAAAAGTATATTTTGCAACGGGACTTCTTGCAGAGCCGCTTCTGAAGCAGGCTTTCCGGGAAGTGTCGGAGCGTTTTCCCGGTCTTCCGGTACAGATCTTCGGGATACGGAATGATTTCTTCGGACCGCAGGTGACGGTCGCAGGACTTGTGACCGGACAGGATCTGATCGCTCAGATGAAAGGAAAAACAGACGGAGGTGTTCTGTATCTTCCGAATGTGATGCTGAAAAGCGGGGAAGAGGTATTTCTGGATGATGTGACTATAGACGAGGTCAGTAAGGCGCTTCATGTGAAGGTACGGATCCTGAAAAGCACCGGAAGCGCATTGGTGCATGCCATGACAGGAAATCCGGCCCCGGAAGACTGTGATCTTTCCCACGGATTATATGAATGTTAAGAGAGGAAACAGATGAAACCAGTAGTTGCGGTCGTCGGACGGCCGAATGTGGGTAAATCCACGCTTTTTAACGCTCTGGCGGGAGATCAGATATCGATCGTCCAGGATACGCCCGGTGTAACGAGAGACCGTATCTATGCGGATGCGGTGTGGCTCGACAGACAGTTTACGCTTATTGATACCGGCGGTATCGAGCCGGAATCAAAGGATGTGATCCTTTCACAGATGCGGGAGCAGGCGGAGGTCGCCATTGCATCCGCAGACGTGATCATTTTTCTGACAGACCGCAGGCAGGGGCTTACGGATACGGATTCCAAAGTGGCTGACATCCTGAGAAAATCGGGAAAGCCCGTCGTGCTCTGTGTGAATAAAGTCGATAATTTTGTAACGCAGATCAATGATATCTATGAGTTCTACAATCTGGGCATGGGCGATCCCGTTCCGGTCAGCGCGATCTCCAAAAAGGGACTCGGTGATCTTCTGGATGAAGTCTGTGCACATTTCCCGGAAGCTTCCGCGGAAGAGGAAGAGGACGAAAGACCCCGTGTTGCCGTGATCGGAAAACCGAATGTCGGTAAATCCTCTCTCGTGAACCGTCTTGCGAATGAAGACCGTGTCATTGTATCCGATATTGCCGGAACCACGCGTGATGCCGTGGATACCGTGATCAAATATGACGGCCGTGAATATGTTTTCATCGATACTGCGGGTCTTCGCAGAAAGAACAAGATCAAGGAAGAGATCGAGCAGTATTCCATCGTTCGTGCAGTGACTGCAGTGGAAAGAGCGGATATCATCGTGATGGTGATCGACGCGGTGGAAGGTGTGACGGAACAGGATGCAAAAATCGCCGGTATCGCACATGAGCGCGGCAAGGGTGTGATCATTGCCGTGAACAAGTGGGACGCCATCGAAAAGGATGACAAGACCATCTACCGTTTTCAGGAGGATATCCGGAAGACGCTTTCATTCATGCCTTATGCGGAGTGCATCTTCATTTCTGCAAAAACGGGACAGCGTCTGAACAAGCTGTTTGAACTGATCGACGTCGTGATCAACAACCAGAACCTGAGGATCCAGACGGGCGTGCTGAACGAGATCGTATCGGAAGCGGTCGTCATGCAGCAGCCGCCTTCAGACAAAGGAAAACGCCTGAAGATCTATTATGCAACACAGGTGTCCGTGAAACCGCCTACTTTTGTTATTTTCGTAAACAACACCGAACTGATGCATTTTTCCTATACCAGATATCTGGAGAACCGGATCCGCGAGGCTTTCGGCTTCAAGGGAACACCGCTTCGTTTTCTGATTCGCGAAAGGAGCGGAAAGGACGCGGTATGATCAGGCTTCTTCTTGTTTTCATCGGGTATCTCTTCGGGTTATTTCAGACCGGTTACTTTTACGGAAACAGAAAAGGCGTTGATCTCAAAAAAAAGGGTTCGGGCAATACGGGAGCGACCAATACGCTTCGCGTCATGGGACTGAAAAGCGCATTGATCGTTTTTGCGGGTGATTTTCTGAAAGCCTTCATTCCCTGCTTCTTCGTGCATCTGATCTTCAGAGGCCGCGGAGAAGAGACCGCATCTGCTTATCTGGCCTATACAGCCTTCGGTGTGATCCTCGGAACGGATTTCCCCTTCTATCTGAAGTTTCAGGGAGGAAAGGGCGTCGGGGCAACGGCAGGCTGGGAGGCTGCAGGCAGCTTTACTGTTTTTCTGACAGGCTTTGTCATCTTTTTTGCCATTGCGTTTCTGACCGGGTATGTTTCGCTGGCTTCGATCGTTGTGGCCTTTCTTACCATACTGTTTGCTTTTCTTTACGGAAAGTTCTGTTTCGCGGAACCGTTTTCGGCTCCTGCGGCTGAGTACTATATACTGGTGATCCTGATGGCTGCTCTTCTGATCTGGCGCCACAGAGGCAATATCAAAAGACTGCTGAACGGGACGGAAAACCGCTTCGGAAAGAAAAAGGAGAAAAAATGAGCGCATCGAATTACGCCCAGCAGATTCTGGAGGAAGTAAAAAAACAGGTCGTCGGCAAGGACGATATTCTGACGCTGATCATGGAGGCGCTTCTTGCAAAGGGCCATGTACTGATCGATGATATTCCCGGCGTCGGCAAGACGACCATGGCGGTTGCTTTTGAGCATGCCATGGGACTGAAGGGAAAGCGCATGCAGTTTACGCCGGATGTGCTGCCTTCCGATATTCTGGGCTTCAATACCTATGATAAAAATACCGGGAAAATGACCTTCCAGCCGGGTGCGATCTTCTGCAATCTGTTTCTTGCGGATGAGATCAACCGTACTTCTCCGAAAACACAGTCTGCACTGCTGGAAGCGATGGAAGAGAATCAGGTCTCTGTGGACGGTACGACAAGAACGCTCGAAGATCCTTTTTTTGTGCTGGCGACGCAGAATCCCGTGGGATCCACCGGCACGCAGAAGCTTCCGGAATCGGAAATGGACCGTTTTATGATCTGTGTCTCCATGGGTTATCCGACAGTCTCGGAGGAGAGAGAGATCCTCAAAAGAAAGAATGAGACCGGACACGAGGTCCGTCAGGTCGCCGATAAGAAAACGATCCTGACGATGCAGGAGGAGGTCTCACAGGTCTACGTCCATGATGCGATCTACGACTATCTGGCGCGCCTTGTCAGTGCGAGCCGCAATCATACCTACATCGAGCTCGGCGGTTCTCCCCGCGCGACGCTTTCCCTGATGCACATGTCAATGGCCTGTGCTTATCTTCAGGGCCGGAATTACGTGATCCCGGAGGATGTGGGTGAAGTCTTCCTTCCCTGTATGGTGCACCGTATCGTGAAGAACCGGAAAGCCAGAATGGATAAGGTGACGGAAGAGGAGATCCTGAAGAGCATTCTTCAGAAAGAGCACAAACCGACTCAGAGGAAAGCATAATGCTTCTTGTTTTTTATCTGGCACTGGATCTTTTCATCCTGCATAGCGCACTGCTGATGGCATCTGAAACGCTGATGATTCTTGCGATCTTCATGATGCTTTTGCCGGTGTGCTTTTTTCTGCTGCTTTTTGTGCAGCGTTTTCTGGTATCGGTCCGTTTTTCCGTGCAGGATGACTGTCTGTCCGTTGTCGTAAAAAAGAAGGGGATCCTGCCGGCGGGCGGTATCCGCATGACGGTGAGTTTTACCTATGACCAGTCCGGGCTGCGGGATGAAAAGAAAACAACGTTTACGGTGCCTTCGGGTCTTTCCTCCATTTCGATCGAAATGAAACTGGATTATGCGGGAAGCGGGACGTTCTCGCTGGACAGCTGCAGACTCACGGATTATATCGGATTTTTCAGCCTTCCGGTCAGAAAACGGAAACAGGTCAGAACGGAGATCGATCTTCTGCCGGAGCTCCTGTCTGTGGATTTTTATGCGGAGGGCAATGAACTCACCGGTACGATGTCCGACCATTCCGTCACTGTGGACAAGGTCGGCGACGATCCTTCCGAAACGCTGCAGATCCGTTCCTATCATCCGGGCGACAGGATCTCAAGGATCCACTGGAAGCTGAGCGCGAAGATCGATGAGACGATGATCCGCGACTTTGCGAGCGAGAGCGATTCCAGATATCTGTTTGTGCTTTCGTTCGGAGAGCGCAGTCAGGAAAAGTATCACGAAGTGGTCAGAAATTACTTTGCGATCGCATCCAGCCTTCTTTCGCAGGAGATCAGCCACAGAGTCTGCTGGGTGGATCAGAACGATACCCTCTGGCAGGAAAGCATTTCCGGCGAAAATGACCTTCAGAACGTCTGCATGCTGATTGCACGTTCCTTCAGGCTTGCGGACCTCTATGACCGAGAAAATGCCGAAAAGAAGGAGAAATTCTCTCTATACAGTGCTGATATCGTACTGGAGGAGATGAATGAGCGGATGAACCGTTCCGCTTTTATCAAACAGTTTACGATCACCGGCGAACCTCTCGAGGTGCTTCAGGAAAGGTGGACGGAAGATGAAGAGTGACAAGAGATCAAACACTGTGTTTTCCGAGCCCCTGTTTCTGGAGGAGTACAGCAGAAGACGGATCCCGGAGCGTACCGGACGTTTTCTGGATGAGGCGCTCTGCGTGATCCTCTGCATCCTTTCTTCATGGGGGTTCGTGCATCTGTTTATGGATGCCTTCGGCATGACGATCCGGACTGTACCGTTCTTTCTGGGAGTCCTTTTCTTTACGGCCGCCGTGAAGCTGATGGAGATGGAAAAGAAGACAGGCCTTCTTCTGTTTCTGATGGGGCTCTGTCTGATGGCTGTGATATTTATCATCAGAAAGGATGCCGTGATCGGTTCCATGATCGGCACATACGAAAATGTGCTGACCTCATTCGGAAACTATTACGGCTGGAAATATACGTTTTCCTACCGCTACGAGCCGGTATTCGACGGCACATACATAGCGGTGCTGTTATCGCTCCTTCCGCTGTGGCAGGTGTGTTTTTCCTACGGAAAGAGAGTATATCCGTCTCTTCTGACGCTCTTTATGCTGATGCCGCTTCTGATCTGCATCCTCTGCGGTGCGGATCCCTCTCTTTCATCTGTGGTGGTATCCGCATTCTGCATCCTGGCGCTGTTCTTTACGTGCAAGGCGGAGTGCATGCAGAGGAATCACGATCTGTCCGAAGAGATGGATCGTCATATCAGACTTCCGCAGATCCTTCTTGCATTTCTTGCATCAGCGCTTTTATTTACGCTGGCAGGATATGGCATTTATAAAAACAATCAGTCCTTCTTCAGCGGAATGGAGGAGGAGTATTCCCGGCATTTCCTTTCCGATCTTCTTTCGGAACTCCCCGGAAATCCGCTGAATCTTTCCAAAACGGGACTTTCCGGCGGCAATCTTTCCTCTGTGGACGGTGTTGTCCGGACGGGTGAGACATATTTTACCTATTCCCGGGATAAGGATGTGAGTGAAGACCAGTATCTGCGTGGCTTTACGGCTGACGTTTATACCGGGAACAGCTGGGAGGCTGCAGACAAGGATCTTCCCGACAGTGTTTCTCCGGACGGACTTCATTTTACGGATATCTATTCCGGTTCGGTGGAAGAGGCGGAAGAGTTCTACACCAATCCGGCCTTCTACTATGCCGCTGTCTGTGCACAGCAGCTCTATCACGACAGCGGATCCTATTGCACGCTGAACCTTTACAAGCGTGAGAATTACGACAGCTTTTATTATCTTCCGTATTATCTTCGCGGAAAGATCCCCGGGGATATGGACCATATTTCCATGCTGAGAGACCTGTATGCGGTATCGGAGGCTTACGGTCAGACACATTTCCCCGTTTATGTCTATTCTTCCCTTCCGGAGGTCCTTCAGTCACTTCAGACAGAATGGTATCTGATGCATGAATTTCAGGGCGATTCCCACAGCTATGTCACCCGCTATTTCGGGATCGATGAACTGACGGAGACGCTTCTTTCCAGAAATGCAGGCGGATTTACCAGAGAGGATCTTCTTGAGAATCCGTATAACGATATCGTTTTCCAGGGGGCGCATTACCGTATACTGGAGGACTGCATTCCCGCTTATGAGGAGTATGTCAGGAATACCTGTCTGCAGACATCCGGAAACGTATTTACAAGAGAGACTGCCGCAAGGATCATGCAGGAGAACGGCATCGCATTCGGAACCGGGGATTACGAAAAAGCGATCAATGCAGTCCGGAATTATCTGTTCTCGGCTGCGGAATATACGCTTGCACCCGGGAAGATCGATAAGTCCGGGGACTTTGTGGAAACATTTCTGACAGAAAAAAAGAAAGGCTACTGTGTGCATTTTGCAACAGCAGCCACGGTGCTTCTTCGTGAAATGGGCATCCCTGCCCGTTATGCGGAAGGCTTTACGATCCCTGCTTCAAAAGCAAAGGAAGAACAGAAGATCACGGATTACGAGGCGCACGCCTGGACCGAGATCTTTATCAAAGGTTTCGGCTGGTATCCGGTGGAGATGACGCCTCTTGACAAAGAGGATCGGGAAGAGGAATCCGATTCCGAAGAGAGTACGGAGGAGAGTTCGGAGGAAAGCACGGAAGAAAGCATGACCGAGACCTCTTCGGAAACCGTTCCCGAGCCGGAAACACATCCTGTTTCCGAGGCTGAGGATACGCATCCTTCGGTTCTGCCGGAAGAAAAGACCT
>JAZUFC010000227.1:0-2256 GCA_045640465.1 Lachnospiraceae bacterium
CAGCAGAACCTCAAGAGAAAAGGCGTCACTGTAAGTGAAGTCTTTGTCGGAATCGTTTTTGATCAGGACGTCGATATAGCCGTCTTCGGCGGAGGTGACGGACAGGCTGACATTTTCGGGGGAGCCGGTCTCTTCTGCAGGTGTCATGTATGCGGTGTTCCAGCCGGAAGCATCTTTGCAGATCAGACTGACGCAGGGAAGAAGGGCAGGGGATGAGGGAACTTCAGTCTCTCTCCACGGGAAAGAGGAAAAGATCTTCGTGAACGGATAGTCAAAAGAAAAACACTCACCGCTGTCCGTCAGAAGTCTGCCGTCGATCCAGAGGACGGAGCGCATCAGGCCTTCGGAGTCAAAACCCTGAAGGGTCACGTAGGGATAGGCGTTTTCAGGGATGGAGAAGGTCTCAAGCCGCTCTGCACCGATGCCTGAAAGTGTGTCCAGCAGGATCTCTTCCTGTTTGATATCGGAAAGAATCCCGGCCTGCAGTGCTTCACCGTTATTCAGACAGATGACAAGCGCACCGTTTCCTGCCGAAAAGTCCCGAAACAGTTCGTTTTTCTTTCCGCAGCCGGTCAGGGAAAGAAGAAGGAGAAGAAGACCGGAAAGAAGAATAAGTCTGTTTTTATGAAAGCGATGCTCGGTCATGTGCAATACTCCTGAAACGGTAAATAAAAAGTCCGGCAGGGATTCTGCCGGACTTCAGATGCGAGGCGTCTGCCAGATTTGAACTGGCGATCAGGGTGTTGCAGACCCATGCCTTACCACTTGGCTAAGACGCCATCTGTGATACGGAAGAATTTCCGATGTCACAACGGATATAATACTATACTTCTCGGCAAATTGCAACCGCTTTTTTGCGCGAATTCAAAAAACGGCGGAGAAGCCGGGAGTTTTTGAGCAGATTTGCACACTTGACTTTGAGGTGAGTCCTCCTATAATGGACAGGGAGAGGGCTTCAGCCTGTCGGAAGCAGTATTTTTTGGAAAGAAGGCGGAAGTTTTGTTCAGCAATAAACAGTTAAAGCAACTGATCGTTCCTCTGATCATAGAGCAGATGCTTGCGGTGCTTGTCGGTACCATGGATGTCATGATGGTGTCGCAGGTGGGTGAATTCGCCACATCGGGTGTGTCTCTGGTGGATCAGATCTCTTTTCTGATGATCCAGGTCTTTGCAGCACTGGCAACAGGCGGCTCGGTCGTGGCGGCAAACTATGTGGGGCGGAAGCGGCTGGACCTGGCCTGTGATGCAGCCAATCAGCTTCTGGTGGCGGCCACGGCGATCGGCGCGGTCCTGATGGTGATCTGTCTGATCGGACATACTTATTTTCTGGACTGGATCTACGGCAGCATTGAAGCGAATGTCCGTGAAAGTGCGATCATCTATTTTCTGATCACCTGTATTTCCTATCCGTTCCTTGCCTTGTACAATGCCGGAGCGGCGCTCTGCCGTGCGATGGGAAACTCCGGAGTGACCATGCGGGTATCCATTCTGGTAAACGTGATCAATGTGGCCGGCAATGCCGTCCTAATCATGATTTTCCACATGGGGACTGCGGGTGTTGCGATCCCGACGCTCGTTTCCAGAGCGGTCGGCGCAGTTGTCATCTTTTTTGTGGTATCGAAAAAGGATCAGCCGATCCACACGGACTGGTCGCACGGATATCATTTTAACGGCCCGATGATCAGGCAGATCCTGAAGGTCGGCATCCCGACCGGTCTGGACGGCTCCGTTTTCCAGCTCGGAAAGCTGATCATCGCATCACTGATCTCGTCTCTGGGTACCGTGGCGATTGCAGCGAATGCAGTTTCGGGCAACCTTTCCAGCATTGTGGTGATTCCGGCTTCCGCAATGGGTCTTTCGATGGTTACGGTCGTCGGTCAGTGCATCGGCGCGGGAGAAAAGGAGCAGGCAGTTTCCTATACAAAGAAGATCATGAAATGGATCTTTATGGTCATGACCGGTATGTGTGTGCTCGTGGCGGCAATCAGCCCGCTGCTTCTGAAGCTGTACAGCCTTTCGGATGAAACATATGCGACTGCGCTCCGGCTGATCCTGTCATACGCTGCGGTGGCGGTCGTTTTCTGGCCGGCTTCCTTTGCCCTTCAGAATGCGCTCAGAGCAGGCGGGGATGCAACGTTTATTATGGCTGTTTCCATCGGCTCTATGTTTCTGTTCCGGGTGCTGTTTGCTTATCTTCTGGTAAAGGGCTTCCATATGGATGTGATGGGCGTATGGATTGCCATGTATATTGACTGG
>JAZUFC010000228.1:0-11702 GCA_045640465.1 Lachnospiraceae bacterium
GCAAAGCAGTTTACTTATATTCCGTACGGAAATTATATTCTCCGGGAACTGAGTGCACCGGATGGCTATATCAAGGCAGAAGATATATCCTTTAAGATCGACGGCAGTCAACAGAAGGTCACGCTGGTCATGGCAGATGAACGGACAAACGGTCTTGTCCGGGTGATGAAAACGGACGCACTCAGCGGTGCGCCGCTGTCCGGCGTTACATTTGTCCTGCAGTATCAGAATGACGTAACCGGTGCAGACGGAAGCATTCTGTACCATGCAAAGGAAACTGCCCGTGATATAAACGGTGATCCTGTCGGAAGCATGGTCACGGGAATCGACGGAACGGCGGTCCTTTCCGCAGCGGTTCCGGCAGCAGTTTACGGCCCGTCCGGACTGATCTCCTATATTCCGTATGAACTTGTCGAAACAGCGGCACCTGAAAACTACACGCTCAGTGAACGGAAGGAGACAGTAGTCTTTTCGGAAAACACAAAGGGTGAAAAGACAGTCACGTTATCTTTTTCTTATGAGGATGCTCCTGTCCGCGCTGCATTTATCAAATGGTGCGAAGGCGAAAACAGGAAAGAGATCGTACCCGGGGCAGAGCTTTCTCTGTATGAATACCGGGACGGAGAAGCGACCGGCGAGCCGGTCATGAAATTTGTGAGCGGACAGGATGAAAACACAGCGGATCCGGACGGGCTTCCTGCGTTTTCGGTGACCGGAATCAAGGCAGGAACTTATCTTCTCCGGGAAACCGTCACGCCGGAGGGGTACCATACGGCAGAAGACAGTGTGATCGAAGTGAATCGGACAGGCGGAATGCAGTACTTCTATCTGGAGAATACGCCACTCTCAGTCAGCTTTTCCAAGGTCGACGCGGAAACAAAGAGTTTCCTTCCGGGGGCGGAACTTCAGGTCTTTCTGACAGACGGAATCACTCCCGCGAGAGACAAAGACGGAGATCTGCTGAAATGGACGAGCGGAAACGGAAAGAAAGTTTTTGAGGGCATCCCTGCGGGAGAATATATCCTGAGGGAAACGGAAGCACCTTTCGGATATCTGAAAGCAGATGATATCCGTTTTACGGTTGAGGACCGGGAAGAGGAACAGGAGACCGTTCCGATGGAGGATGCCCGTTTCTTCGGTATGCTGACTGTTCAGAAGAAGGATTCTCTTACCGGAGAACCTCTTTCTGATGTCGTGTTCGAGCTTCGATATCATGAAAATGTGCAGGACCGGAGCGGAAATATCCTTCATTATGCAGGAGAGATCGCGGCAGACAGAAACGGTGCTCCGCTTCTTCCTCTTGTGACTGATGATAACGGTTTTGCTTCACTCAGCGAAGCGGTTCCGGTCGGCGTCTATGATCCGGACGGCTTCTTTGCGTACATTCAGTATGAACTGGTCGAAACGAAGGCGGCGCCCGGGCAGTATGCGCTTCCCGAAGAGGGCCTTCAGCTGGTGTTCAGCTGTGAAGATGCAGCGGAATGCATGATTCCGATCAGCCTGGATCTTTCGAATGACGCACCGCTTTTGAAGTTCGAGAAGCACGGTACTCCGGAAACTTTTGAGGGAGATTATACCGAGTCCGGGCGGGATCAGATCACGCCTGTGGAAAGCGGAGATACGATCACTTACCGGATCTGTGTATATAACGAAGGCGCCGCTCCTGCGTATCAGATTCTCGTAAAGGATCCGGTTCCCGAGCATACAGCATTTCAGGCGATTCACGAAACGGTCTGGCTGAAGAATGCGGGCCACGAACATGCAGACGGTTATTTCAACGCGGAAAAGAACTGCTGTTATTTTACGATAGAGCGGCTGGATCCCGGTCAGGAGGCTGTACTTTCCTTCTCTGTAACGGTAGATCCTGTCAGCGTCAATGAGATATGGGATATCGTCAATGCGGCGTATGTCTATGTGCCTGAAACGGTGGAGGAGACACCGGAAGATCCGGAGGATCCGTTGATCCCGTATGTTCCCACCGAAGAGGTGGTGCACAGGACGGTCCTTCATCCCTCGTATCTGATGCAGAAGGTTCGTGTGACGGAAGCGCCTGTCTATACGCCGGAGGCGGACAGATACGGCTTCTGGGTAAACAATACGGTCACTTATGAGGCGCTTATCACGAATACCGGTGATGTGGATCTCACGATGGAACTGGAGGATGTTTATGAAGAGGCGGCCGTTTCTTTCTTTGCGGATCTTGTATACCGGTCCGTGGAAGGAGGGGGGGTCCGGTTTGTCAATGAGGATGCGGTGAGAGAAAGCGAAGGTACGGATCAGCCTGTGCTTCCGGAAATTTTCATAAGATCCGGCTGCACAGCAGTCATAACGATCACTGCGAGGATCACAGACGAAGCACTGATGTATCTGGCCGGAAGTGCCGCGGATGACAAGGAGATTCTGACAGACGGCTATCTGAATACAGTCACTGTGAGAAAGGTGACCGGGCATGTGACCGAAGAGCTTCCGGATCCGGATTCGCCGGAAGAAAAAGCAAAAATCACAGTAGAAAAGGAGATCACGGAAAAAGAATATCCGGAGGAACTGAAGGATCGTTCGGATACGGCCAATACCCCGGTGCAGGAAGTGCGGCCCGGCTATGTGCTTTCAAAGGAGAGGATCAGCGAGGCACTGTGTGCTGAGTGCAGAGATCTTTCAAAGGATCGTACGGAATACGGATTCAGGCCCGGAGACCGTGTCATATATCAGGTGACGGTCACGAATACCGGCAATATCACGCTCACGATGGATGTTTCGGACCGTTTTGAAGGGGAAGCGGCTGATTTCTTTACCGCCCCTGTCTGTCTTTCCGTGACGGGAGAAGGCGTATCCTGGAATAACCGCGAAGGATCCGGAAGTCTGCCGGTCAGTCCGAATATCACAGTCCTTCCGCAGATGACGGCGGTCATCCTGTTTGAAAGTCAGGTCAGAGAGAATGCGGCGTCCTTTACGGCTGCGTCGCCGTCCGATGACAGACAGGATCCGCTGGACGGCTATGTAAACCGCGCGCGGTCGGAGCATATCCGCGGTGATTATGATGTCTGTGAGAACGATCCCGTGACCGGAGAGGGGATCCTTGTGCACCATACGGTCACGGAAGATGACTATCCCGAAGAGCTTTCGGAAAAGGAGGATACAGCCAATACGCCGGTACAGCTCAGGCTGTCCTACGAGATGAGCAAGGTCCGGGCGGATGATGCACCTGCCGCAAAGCAGCATGCGGGAATGTACGGGTTCCGCCGCGGGAGCGTCGTGATATACCGGGCGTTCGTAACGAATACAGGGGATGTCACACTGACGATGATGCTTTCGGACGTGTATGAAGAGTGTGCAAAGACCTTCTTTACCGACATCAGATATCTTGCGGTCTCCGGTGACGGCGTCAGCTGGAATAATGAGGAGGTGTCGAAAAATACTTCTGCAGAGCCGGAACTTACGATCCTTCCCGGAATGACTGCAGCGGTAACGATCTCTGCACTGATCACAAAGGAGGCTTCGGAGTATCTGGCGCCGCATGCGGCGGATGACCGGACAGACCCCGGAGACGGTTATGTCAATACGGTAACCACCTTCCGCGTGACCGGCGAATATCCGGTCTGTGAGGCTGAAAACGGCATCATCGTAAAGAAAACACGCACTGTCACGGAAAAAGAGTACCGTGAACTTGCGGACAGACAGGATACTGCAAACACGCCTGTCCAGCTGGTGTACGGTTCCCTGAGCGGTTTCTTTGATCCGGAGAAAAGCGGGTACACAGGCAGCCCGGACGGCGGAAGAGTGCCCTCTGAATACAGGGTCCTCGGTGTTTCCGAAAATATGCTTCCGGTAAAGCTTGCACTGATCATCAGCACGGTCCTTCTGCTTCTGGCATCAGGTGTGCTTCTGTTCTCCGGAAAGAAAAAGAACCGTATCAGAAAGGGGATCTTCCTTCTGATCTTTCTGACGCTTTCTTGTGTCTTTTTCCCGTCGGCAGCGCTGGCAGCGGAAGAGTATCCGCAGGAGGAAAACGGACTTCAGAACGAAGAGCTTCAGCGGAAGACCTACCGCATCGTAACAGAGGAGATGCTTTCGGGAACTGTATTCACACCGGAGGAAACGATCGTGCGGGGCGGGATCACCTATACGCTTTCCAAAACCGAAGAGAGTGTCCGGACAGTGGAGGAAAGATATCTTTCTCTTTCAAAGACACGGACGAGAGATGATATGGCGGAGGATGCGCCGCCTTATCTGGAAACAGAAGCGGAGGATCCTCTGACTCAGGAGAAGATCGTCGTTACGCTTCCTTATGAAAGCACGGAGGTTGCGGACTCCTTCTGGGTCAGTGACGTGACGGTGCCGCTTTTCTTCAACGACTATGATGCCGACTATTTTGTGTTTGCCGGGCAGGTCTTTGAAAGAAATGAAGCACTGCCGCTTCCTGCGGAAGCATATCCCTATCTGCTTTCCTTTCTGGGAATGGACGGACAGCGCTACCGGGTCACGGGAGTCGTCTGGAACGGTGATGCTTATTCTGAAAACGGTGTTTCCGTCCGTCAGGCGCTTCTGTCGGCAGACAGCCTTCATCAGACCGTGACCGACCGTTTCGCGGATACGGTCACGCTGCCGCCGGTCTCTTACGTAACGGAAACGCTGTACTATGAAGAGGAAGAGGAAGCATATCTCAGGCGGATCGCAGAACATGAAAAAATGCCTGACAGACAGCCGGAGCAGGAGAGCGGAGAACTGCAGGAGATACTGCCTGAAACAGGAACACCCGACAGTCCGGAGGCATCTGTTCCGAAGGCGTCGTTTTTTCGGCGTGCAGCCGAATTCTTCCGTTCTGTTCCGGGCAGGATCCTTCTTTCTATACTGATTCTGATCATAACAGCAATCTCTGTATTGTTCATATTGAAAAACAGCAGCAGAAAGGATAAAACAGCAGGTCCTCAGGTCGGACAAAAGTGATAATAAACCGGAGAAAAATAGAATTTCAGACAGAAATGATATGTTTTAATCATAGTATCTAACCATGCATATCCGGATTTTCCGGATACAAAAATGAAAAAGGAGAAAAAAGATGAAGAAGTTAGTAGCACTCTTACTTTCTCTTTGCCTCATTCTCGGTCTCGCAGCATGTACCGGCATCCCGGCAGTGGATAACGGCAGCAAGCCCGCAGACCAGCAGGAAGAGCAGGGCAACGAAGAAAACACAGACACTCCTGTGGAAGCAGCAAAGGTAAAATTCTACATGTCTTATCTGTTTGATCCGCCGGCAGATTTCGCTATCGAGCGTGTTCAGGGCCAGATCAACGACTACATGAAGAACGATCTCGGCATCACCGATATCGAACTCGAGCTTCACATCATGCGCGGCGCTGATTACAATACTCAGCTTCCCCTGATGCTTGCAGGCGGCGAAGAAGTTGATATCATGAGCGCAGGCAGAAACACCAGCAACTATGTAAACAACGGTTATCTGGTTCCGCTTGATGATTTCTTCGAAAACGAGCTGAAAGAAGCTGTTGATAAGGTTCGTGATTCCTTACCGTGCTTCTATATGCAGGGCCACTACTATGCGCTTCCTTCATGGAGCTCAGTAGTTGCTTCCTACCGTTGGCTGTACAACAAGGATCTGGTAGATCCGGTTGTTGATATGAGCGAAGTTGATACCTGGGATGAGATCATTGATACCCTTTATGCTTTAAAGGAAGCTTATCCGACAGAGCACTTCTTCACACACTGCAACATGTTCCCCGCTATCTACGGTATTGTTGATCAGGCTCATGTAAATGCAGTCGGTACATACACCGCTACCATCGGTGAGGACACCACTCTTGTCAGCTACTATGCAACAGACCTTTTCAAGAAGGCTCTTGACAATGCTTACGAGATCCACAACGCAGGTCTTGATGATGCAGAAGGCACCAACACCACTCTCGGCGAAGATCAGCTGGTTTACACCGGTTCTTCCAAGGGTACCATCATGGGCTATCCCGCAACCAAGGAAACCTTCGTTGACATCTTCAACAACAACGTAACTTATGAAGCAACCTTCGATGCAGTTGACATCGGTGATCCGGATATGCCCAATACCTGGTATTCCTACGGTATTGCTTACACCTCCAAGCATCCCGCAGCAGCTGCTAAGTTCCTGAACCTCGTATGGACAGATGAATTCATCTTCAATACTCTCGGTTTCGGTACAGAAGGCATCGACTACGAATGGCTTGACAAAGACGAGAAGACCATCACCTGGTACAACGGTCTGAATCAGCTTTCTGTTGACTATACCTGCATCTACACCCTTGCTGGTATCGGCGACGTCAGAATGATCTGGACGATGGTTCCGGGCGGCACAGCTCGTGTTGACCTTGCTTACTATGAAGAGCAGATCGCTAATGCTTGGTATCCGCCGGCATACGGTTTCGAACCCGACACTGCTAATGTAGCAACTCAGGTTGCAGCTCTGTCCAACGTTCGTGACCAGTATTACGACAGCTTAACCTATGGTGAAGTTGATCCTGCTGAATACCTTCCCGCATTCCTGGACGCTCTTGACAGCGCAGGTTTACAGGATGTTCTGACTGAGTACCAGTCACAGCTTGATGCTTGGCTTGCTAAGTAATCAACTGAACATCATTTGAAAGATTTCTTTCGGACGGCTCCCGCGAAAGCGGGGGCCGTTTTCGCGTTTAAATCTATGTTGATTTCTGTAAACTTATCTTTCATTTTTGATACACGCCGAAGAACAGCTTTGATATGATACAAGTGTAGAATTATAATACCGGGTTCATGCCCTGCAGTTCGGTTCCGGATGGCTGCGGGAAAGTTCCGGTCTTACAGATAAGAATGTTTCGGTGAGGTTTGCAGTGACCATATTGATTGTTGACGACGACAGAATAGTTGTTTCCATGATAGAGAAGACCGTAGACTGGGAAGCGCTCGATATCGATACTGTGCTGACAGCATACGACGGCGAACAGGCCAAAAAGAGAATACTGGAAGGTGCGCCGGATATCGTTCTCTGCGATATTGAAATGCCGGTTCTGGACGGCATGGAGCTGCTTGCATGGATGCAGCAGGAACGGATCCGGACATATACGGTCTTTCTGACCTGCCATGAGGAGTTTTCGCTGGTACAGAAGGCACTTCGTCTTGGTGCACAGGATTACATCGTGAAACCGCTTCCGGAAGAGGAACTGACGGAGACTTTGAAAAAAGCTGTTCAGATCCTGCGCTTCCGCAAACGCAGTGAGGAGGAGAACCGGAGTCTGAAGCGTTTTCAGTATAATCAGGATTATGCATACAGCGAATTTGTTCAGCAGCTGTTCCGTTCGACGGTATTCACGGACCGTACCGTGATCGGGAATGAGGCAAGGCGCAGAGACATTCTGTTCAATGCGGATACGCGCTACCGGATCCTGTCTCTGGGGATCCGTTTTCCGGAAGCTGAGGAAGCACGCATGAGCCGGGCGGAGACCGCATTTATATTTACGAATTCCGCAAAAGAAACATTCTTCCGGGATCCGTCCTACCCGCTTTGTGCGGAGGAAGAGGACAAGGATACGCTTTATCTGTTTTTCCTGCTGCCGGAAGAGAGCGAGGCGGATGTTCCTGTCTGTTTTCAGCGGCTGAATAATAAAATACAGCAGTTCTTCGGCGTGAATGTGTCAGGTGTTCTGAGTGACGCAGTCTTCTGTGAGGATCTTTCCGAGGAAAAGAAGTGGGTCGATACCAGAAACGGAACCGCCATGCTGCAGCAGAAGCTGCTTTACGGCGGACGGAAGGAGAATGACGGCATACGGCCTGCGGAGACGCTGAAAGACGAAACGCTGCTGGAGTTTTTGAGAAAAGGGGAAAAATCCAATTTTCTTCATACGGTCCGGACACATACAGAACATCTTCGGCAGGAAGGAAAGCTGACGACAACGGTTCTTCGAAGCATACACCGTCAGGCGGAGCAGGCATTTTATTCCTATATGCGGGAGATCGGTCTGGACATTTCGGGGATATTCACCGAGGAACAGGTCATTCTTCTGGATGAGAACGCAGACCGTTCGCTTTTCGACCTGATCAATTACCTGAATACCTTGTTTGACCGATGCGCAGAACGGGTCTCCGAAGCCAAGAGAGAGGATTCGATCATCCGGAATGCGATCAGCTATATTGATATCCACTACCGGGAAAACATTCACCGTGAGGATATCGCACGGGAGATCGGCGTCACGCCGAACTATCTCTCAACACGTTTTTCCGAGGTGACCGGTTCCGGCATCCGTGATTATATCAATGTCAAGAGGATACGTGAGGCCATGCGCCTGATGACCAATACCGAGGCATCTCTCGGATGGATCGCGCTGGAGGTCGGTTTCCAGAATGCGACTTATTTCACACGTGTTTTTAAGAAGGTCATGGGCGTCACACCTATCGAATGGAAGGATGAGAAAAGCGTATGAGGAAGCGTAGAAGCCTGAGTTCCATGCACAGAGTCATACTGGCATTTATGATCGGCATCATTGCGGTGGTGATCGTTATGGCAGCAGGTCTCAGTCTGTGCATCCGGCAGCTCAGGAGATCTTATGTTTCTTCAAAAAGCAGTTATATCGACAGAGAAGCGGCCCAGTACGAGAACAGTCTGCAGTATCTGTCTGAACAGCTGGACGTGATCATGTCTGTCAGTTTCACGGACTGGCAGACCTATAAAAAGGGCGGTTCCATGCTGGTCCTTCGCTGGAAAATGATCAATACGGTCGAGGCCATGCTGAAAAACAGCAGCAATATGGACTGTCTGTTTGTGCTGGGCGACCGCTTTCAGATCAAGCGTTACGGTTCTTCCGTCAGACCGACCGGCATTCTGGCGATCGCTTCCTGGATCAATGATCTGTATCCGGAGTACATGAGTGCTTCCGTACGGAACTGGCGGGTCGTCACGATCGAATCGCAGCCTTATCTCCTCCGGACGATCCTCGTTGGCGACATGAGAGTCGGTGTTCTGACGGATATCCGCCACCTGAGTGATCTGATCAAACCCGAATTTCAGGATGAAAAAAGAAGCTCCTTCTGTCTTTACGACGGTACAGAGCCGCTCTATGCTTATTATGCGGACGGTTTTGTGAAGGCGGCGCCCGGAAGCAGCCGGGAGACCGCCAGAGCAGAGGCACAGAAGGTCAATTACAACCGGAAGATCGGCGATACCGATGTGGAGATCCGGGGACATATCTATATCAGCTTTGCCGAAGTCGAGCTGAAGGCAGTGCTGCTTGCATTCGGTGCGGCGGCATTTGTGACGATCCTGTTCTTCTTTGTGATCAACCGTGTATTCGTCAGCATGATCTATACGCCAGCGAGGATGCTTCTTGCCGGAAACCGCGAGATCATGAAGGGCAATCTGGATGCGCAGGTGGATGAAAAACTGGTCGGAGGTGATCTGCAGGAGCTTGCCGTTTCCTTCAACAGCATGGTCCGGGAGATCAAAAACCTGCGGATCCGGGAATATGAGAATGAACTGAACGCACAGAAACGTGAGCTTCGCCTGAGAAATCTTCAGCTCAGGCCGCATTTCTATCTGAATGCCATGAATTCCGTCAAAGGTCTGACCTATCAGGATGACCCGGACCGGACCCGGCGTTTTATCGATGCACTTTCCGATTATATCCGCTATATGATCAATATTGTGGACGAAATGGTCACGGTCCGTCAGGAAATGGCGCATGTGGAAAACTATCTGAAGCTGCAGAACATCAAAGCACCGGATTCCATCATGTGCTTCCCGGAGATACAGGAAAACTGCGAGGATCACATGATCCCCTGCTTCTCCATCTATACGCTGGTGGAAAACGCCGTAAAGCACGGAATGCGCGCGGATTCGTTCCTTCTGATGCGGGTGACGGCGAAGGAGAACCCGGAAGAGGAGATGCTGGAGATCTGTGTGGAGAATAACGGTGCTCCGTTTGCGGATGAAGTGCTGAAACGCTTTTCGCCGGAAGGGGAGACACGGGTCAATACGGAGAATGCGCACATCGGTCTTGGAAATCTGTTTGAAACACTGGGGATCGTATACGGAAGAAAGGATCTTCTGTCACTGACAAATCCGGAGACCGGCGGTGCAAGAGCGGTCCTGAGGATCCCGCTGAAAAAAGAAGACGGATCTGTTTCCGGGCAGAAGTCCTGAACAGAGATCCGGCAGAAGGTTTCCCGACACAGCAAAAAGTGTGATTATTCTGTGAAGGAAAAGTCCTGACAGTTGCGATTATTGTAGAAAAGTGCTAATATTCATACGAAACAGGAGCCGCATTCTGTGCCTGAAAAGGAGATTTCGAATGTGCGGTTCGGGAGGAAAATCATGAAACGTATCGGAAAAAGCATCGTGATCCTGCTTCTCGGGGCGATGCTGGTGTGCCCGGCGCTTTTGACAGGCTGCCGGAAGAGCGTAAACGGCGAACCGGTGGCGGTCATCGTAGAAAAGGAAATGATTCCGCTCAGCGAGGCGGAGCTTTATTTCTACGATACACAGTATGAGATCGAGCTGGTCAACGATTCCATGACCGGCGTCATGTTCAAGACCATCGAGGACTACTGGAAGATCACTTACAAGGACGGTTCCACGATCGGCGACTGCAGAGCCAGCGCGATGAGTACACTGGTCGAGACAAAGATCCTCTGTCAGCAGGCGGAAAAGGACGGCATCTCTCTCACACAGGAGGAGACGGATTCGCTTCGGATCGAAGTCAACCGTTTCATGAAAGAGAAGAAGACAGTCGCAGAGGCGGCTGAAGCTTCCAGAGAGGTCGTGGAAAAATATCTGAGAGATACTATGCTTGCGGATAAAGAGAGGGATTATCTGACCAGAGACATCGATCAGACCTTCGATGAGGACGTCGTCCGCAGAAAAAGAGTCTCCGGTCTTTCAGCGATGGCAGGAACCGATGCAAACGGAAATCCTCTGCCGGTGGAAGAACAGAAAAAGCTGATCGACGAAGCGGCCGCGGATATGCTTGCCCGTTATCAGGCAGGCGAAGACAAGGCTTCGATCTGCGCTTCCTATCAGGACAGGACGGATGTGCAGATCTATGAACTCGGGGAACAGATCGAGATCGTCAAGCCGGAGGATTATGATCCGGACGGTCCGTTTGATTCCTACGAAAAGCTCGGCTGGAGCATGTCCACCGGCGAGATCAGGTCAAGCTGCTTTATCAACAAGGCGAACAACTATGTCTGCTTCCTGTTTGAATGCCTGGACGATGATGATCAGGAGCTTCGCAAAGCTGCCGAGGATCAGATCATGACGAAGCGCCGGGATGAAAGATTCCAGGAAGTGTATGAAGAACTGAAGGACGGATACAAGGTATCCGTTGAAAATAAGACCACGGATGCGCTGACAGTTACTGCCACACTGTATTCGGGAGAGTAATAACGGAGGAGTTATGATTGAGGTTCAAAATCTGACAAAGAAGTACGGCGATCATATTGCCGTAGATCATATTTCTTTCTCAATCGATGACGGGAAGATCTACGGTTTTCTGGGGCCGAACGGTGCAGGCAAGTCTACGACCATGAATATGATCACCGGCTGTCTGTCCGCGACCGAGGGCAACGTCCTGATCAACGGCCATGATATTTTTGAAGAGCCGAAGGAAGCCAAGAAGGATATCGGCTATCTTCCCGAGATCCCGCCGGTCTATCTGGAGAGCACGGTACGTGAATATCTGCAGTTCGTGGCGGAA
>JAZUFC010000229.1:0-7765 GCA_045640465.1 Lachnospiraceae bacterium
AAGAGGAGTATAAAAAAACGGCGCTGTGACAGCCAGTCACTGACCCGCTTTCGTATGATCGGGACAAAACATTCAATGACCGGGATCAGCCATCAGCACATTCTGCCTGATAACTCTGAAGCTTACGTAAAGCTGGTCTCGTTGATCATGGGCCACTTTTCGGCAAACAGATCCTTTAAGAAGATGTCTGCATGCTCGATCCACAGATCGAAGTTGGGATCGCCTTTGCCGTCGATGATCTTCCAGCCTGCATAGCCGTGCGGATGATGCGCATAGGTATGAACTTCTACCGGAATATTTCTTTCCCATGCCCAGGGCAGGAAACCGCCGAGGTTTGCCATACAGCCCTTGTCTTCGCGGCCGACGGAGATAAAGGTCGGCGGATAGACGAAGCCGTCTTCCTTGTAAGGTGTGCCGAGATGTCTGACTGCGTAAATATACATGACTGCATCGGGGCCGCCCGGAAGCTCGTCAAGCTCATCGGGAACATAGTCCGGGAAGTAATCAACGACCTTCTGATCGCCTGAGTAGAACTCGATGCAGGAATCACCGGTCACGCCGCCGTTTGAGAAGCCGGCATAGATCATGTGATCGGACGGTACGCGGTACTTTGCTTCGTTCGCACGGATGATACGGAATGCTCTTGCGGCATCAACGCCGGTCTCCTGTGCGTTCCAGGGGCTGCCGTTCGGACGGCACTGCAGAATGAAGCACTGATAGCCCTTCTGGTTGAATTCCAGACCGACTTCGTAACATTCGTTGATGGAGCCTGCGCCGTGTGTGCCGCCTGCAACCAGAACGATCGCGCCGAGGGGCTTTACGGATTCATCTACAAGCATCTCAAGCATGTAGGGCTTGAAATCCGGTTCATGATCGTACATGTTGTCCGGGTTCTCCGTATACTCGGTCTGTACAGGCATATTGCCTTCCTTCCAGAGGTAGATGCGGTCCGGAGCGTCGGGAAGCAGCTGGATCTTGTCTCTCGCTGCGATGAAAGCGGCTTTCTTCTGCGCTTTCAGATCCGGGTCCTTTTCATCACGCATATCGCACTGCAGTCTGAACAGATCGATCAGCTCCTGCACCGGATAACGTGTGGGATCCTCATACATCGGGATGGCTTTGTTGATGTCTGCGCCGTACTCTTTGCAGAAGGCACGTCTTGCTTCACGCATTTGTCTCATTCTTTCCTGAACGTCTTCCATGGGTATTCTATCCTCCTTTTTTGAACGGTGATCCTGTGTCACCTGATATTGCAGATACGCTTTCAATCGGGCCGGAGCATTGTTCCGTGCCTGATATCCTGTATAACAGCATAATGCATGGAGGTCTGTTTTCCAACTAAAAATCACCTGCCTGCGTGCAAAAATGTATGCTGATTGCGGAGGTATGCGGCCCGATGTGCTGTGAAAAGCTTGAGAAGAAGCCGTTTTTCGCATGGCAAACAGGCGGAAAGTATAGTATAATAACAGCAAAAGGATTATGGTATCCGAAGCAGGGAGGAGATCATGAAAGCATTCAGAAGATCCAGAAAATGGAATTCGGTAACGATGGACGAGTTAAAAAGACTGGCCGCAGTGACAACAGGCGAATCGATCTGGAACGGGACACTGGAAGATCCGGAGCTTCTTACGACAGACGTGCTTGCTCATAAGGAACTTGTCTTTCTGATGGACAACGGCGAAAAGCTTAAGTATTCGTTTACGGACGGCCGTCATCTGAAATGGGCATACAGTGACGGACATGAGGGCAGTGCACCCTATAACGCTTCGCCCTGCCCGGGAGATGAAAACGTTCTGTTTCTGCAGCACTACCGCGAGGGGTATGAACTTCCGTCCTGCACAACGCTGATCTTCGATCTGGAGAGCGGTCATACGGTCTTTTTTGATGCTCATGTCGGAGCTGAAAACGTACACAGGGAAGTCGTCCGCACGATCACTTTCGGGCATATCGAAGGAAGTGAGGCGCCGGAGACTGAAAAGCCGGAATTTACAAAGGATCTTGTCGGAAAGAGCGTCCGCTGGAAGAGTGCAAAGGAGCCGGGAAACGGGATCAAGTACATATTCTCTTCGAATCTGTATTATACCTATGCAATGGATTTTCCGGACGGAGATTCCGTATGGATGGCAACGAATCCCTGTGAATATATCAAGGTGAAGGAAGGCCTGTATATTGCTTCTCCGGTCGAGGAGCGTCAGTCCGGTTTCCAGCTGATCATGCTGATGAATTTCAATCTGATGACTGATGTGCAGTCCGGTTTCGGACTCGGTACACCGGCTGAATGCGTGGATGAAATGCAGTGCTGGATGCATCACGGACGAAAGGGAACGTGGGAGGATCTCCCCGTTTTCTATGACTGACCTGCCGCCTTCCGGTTATTGTACAGAACAGATCCGGGGGCGGAATGCCTTCTGACCCCGATATCATAAAACAAGCAAGGAGAAGATCATGAGCAGAGATTTTTCGAAGCTGGACAGTTTGATCCGGCGTTTTGCAGATGAAAAGACCATGCCTGGCTGTGCGGTGTGCATCATGCAGGGGGATGAAGTGATCTATGACGGTACAGCGGGATATGCGGATATCGCATCCGGAAAGAAGATCAGTACGGAGTCCATGTTCCGTCAGGCATCCACGACAAAACTGTTTACCTATGCGATCCTGGGCATGCTCTACGAAGAGGGCCGCTTCCTGTTTTCGGACCCGGTCGGGACATATCTGCCTGAATGGAATAACACGAAGAAATATGTACGCGATGCAAACGGCGAGATCCGCGAAGTCCCGCTGGATCATCCCATGACGATCCGGAATGCGGTCGCAATGATGTGCGGTCTTCCCTACTGCATGGCTCCTGTGAAGAACGCGGTCAATCCGACACAGGCCGCCATGAGCCGTCAGATGGAAAAGCTGATGGAGGGCGGACGGATCCCGACGCTTCGCGAAGAAGTGCGCGCCATGTCGGAAGTTCCGGTCATGTTTGAGCCCGGTACACACTGGTACTACGGCTTCGGAAGTGAGATCACAGGCGCACTTGTGGAGACCTTCTGCGATATGCCGCTTCGAGAAGTGTTCAAAAAGCGGATCATCGAGCCGCTGGAGCTTGCGCATACGGACACTTATATCACGGATGCGAACCGGGAATTTATCGTGACGAATTACATGAAGAGAAACGGCGAGCTCATCGCGGCACCGGCTTCCATGGACGGAGCAAACAATCCTGCAGTATCTCCGGTCGGCGCCCGTCCGAATCTGCTTGTCAGCGCACATGATTTTGCGGTATTCATGCAGATGCTTGCAAACGGCGGCACCTATAAGGGAAAGAAATTCCTGGGCGAGGGCACGGTCCGCATGCTTCACGAGAATCAGCTGAACGAGGAAACGCTGAAGGATTTCGAAAACGATTATCTGGCGGGCTACGGCTACGGCCTCGGCTTCCGTACACTGACCACACAGAAATTCGGACATAACGGTCATCTCGGCTGTTTCGGCTGGACAGGCGGCTCCGGTACCTGGGTCGAAGCCGATCCGGTGGCAGGCACATCGATCGCTTACATGCACAACATGATGCCGAACGATGAGCTTTACCATCATCACAGAGTGCGTACGGCAGCATACGGCTGTCTGCTGTAAAAGGCCTGTCTGCAGGACGGAAAACAAATAAACCAAACGTGAAGGAGAAACGATATGGACGGCAGAGCAACCGTTCTGGGCCTCGGCGATATCATTCTGGATGCGCCGGATCCCGAATCATTTTTTGAAAACAGTAAAGAGTTGATACGCGAAGCGGATATTGCGATCGGCAATATGGAGGATCCGCATACGGACCGTCCGTCCTGGAGCAATCCGGAGTCCCATTCATCGCCGGCGGGAAAGCTTGATAATCTTCGCGCTTACACGTATGCAGGCATCGATGTCGCAACGATCGGCGGAAATCACTGTTTCGATCAGGGCGCAAACGGGATCATGGATCCGATCGCCTGGTTTCAGGAGAACGGCATAGCGACCTGCGGTGCGGGAAAGGATTATGAAAGCGCCAGAAAGCCCGCGCTTCTTGAAAAGAACGGCGTCAGTTTTGCCATTCTGCATTACAATCTGACCGGTCCGCGCGAATGCTATGCGACCATCATGAAGACCGGCTGTGCCTATATCCGCATTGCCACGGCATACTGCAACGACCGGGCAGAACCGGGCGGGTCACCGACAGCCATCTATACGGTCGCGGATCCGCGCGGAAAGCGGAACATGGTCGATGATATTCTGGCAGCAAAGAAACTGGCAGACAATGTGATCGTATATTTCCACAGCGGCAGTCCGGGAAAGCCGCTTCTCAACCAGTATGAGCTGGATATCATGCATTATGCGATCGATGTCGGTGCGGAAATGGTACTTGCAGCGCATACGCATGCGCTTTCCAGCATCGAAGTCTACCGCGGAAAGCCGATCTTCTACGGCCTCGGCAATTTTGTAACGGTGACAGGCGCCATGGACCCGGATGCGAAAAATGCGAAGCAGCGTCATACGGATTTCTACGGTTGGCCCGGTATTCAGCCCTGGTGGGATTATGATATCTTCAAGATGATCCGTCCCGGAAATGTGCCGTATTATCCTTTTGCGGAGCATTCCAGAAATACGATCATGGCAAAGGCGGAATTCGGAAAAGACGGGATCGTTTCCTGCGGTTTTGTTCCCTGCTGGATCAACGATCAGGCACAGCCGACTCCCGTCACCCGTGACGGCAAGGGAAAAGATGTGGTCGCCTATCTGCAGGACTGGGAAAAGAAGGCAGGCTTTGATCTGGAATTTGCATGGAACGAAGCAGGCACGGAGATCGTGCTGGATCTTTCAAAGGACACGGGATCTGTCTACGACGATCCGCCGGAAGAGTTTTCGTTCTACTGACAGAAAAACAGAAGCCGTTTACGGCTGCGGAAACAAAAACAGGAGACCCGGGCAGTTTTGTCCGGGTCTCCTGCTTGTTTTTTCAGGCTTTTGTTGAAATCGACGCCGAAATATGATAGGGTTATTCTGTATCAGTTTCGATACATGAAAAACGGTCCGGATGACCGGAAAGGAAGATATGAACAGATGAAGATCCTGCAGGTTTTTGCTGACAGCTTTCTGAAATTCGACTTTATCATTCTGATCCTGTTTATTGCGAATCTTCTGATCTTTTTCAGACTGAAAAAGCAGGTGGACAGGCTGTATTTCCATTTCAATGCCTCAGACCGTATCTCCAATCTGCGCGAGAAGGCAGTGGAAAATCTGAAGAACAGTACCACGGAGAAGGCGCCCCTTTCACCGGAAGAACTTCTGGATATCCGTGAAAAGATGAATCAGGGCTATGCCTGGTATGCTAATTTTACAACGATGTTTCCGCTGTTCGGCATGCTGGGAACGGTATATTCTCTGATCCGTGTCGTGGGCGACAGCCTGACGGAGACAAGCGCATTCTTTTCCGCGCTGACATCTACCGCATGGGGGATCGTGGCTGCAATCATTTTCAAGGCACTGGATTCCACGCTTTCCTATAAGATCGAGGACAACGAAAAGCATACAGAGCATCTGCTGTTTATGAAGGAGTGAACTGACCATGAAGAAGAGAAATCTGATCCTGGACTTCACTTCGCTTCTGGACGTTATCATGATCGTGCTGTTCATCGTGCTCTGCAATACCAGCAAGACCGCAGCGAATGCCGAGAATAATGCGGAACAGCTCCGAAAGGAGATGACAGCCCTTTCTGAGGAAGAACAGGAAAGATCTGCCGCTTATGAAGGACGTATCGAACAGCTTTCCGCTGCGCTTTCCGATACGGAGAGATCGAAGCTTTGGCTGGAACAGTCTCTTTCCGAACTGCAGGACTCCTTTGATGCATTGGCCGGAGAACATGAGGCTCTTCTTTCCGATCATGCGGAGCTTGAAGCGGAAAAGAAGACGCTGGAGGACGAATATGAAGCGCTTTGCGAAGCAATTCAGGCCCTTCAGGAAAATATAGATTCTCTGCAGGCAGATCTTTCAAAACTGCAGGCGGCACTTGCGGAGGAAGAGGAGAAGAATCGTCTTTCACAGGAAGCCCTCGCGGAGGCGGAAGAGGAAAACCGTCTTTTGCAGGAAGCACTTACGGAACTGGAGGAAGAGAAAGCCGGTCTGGAAACGGAACTTGCCGGACTGGAGGAACGCGTTCAGCAGCTGGCTGTTGAAAACAACAGGCTTGAGGCTGCACTCGGGAGTACAGACGTCGATGAGGCTATGCTGTATGAGGTGCTTCTTGAAAAGTCCGAAAAAGTCACGCTGATCTGTTCCACCTATGTGAATGAGAAAAAATCAAGCAAAAACGAAGTAGAGATCACGATCCATTTTGCGGAGGACGGTTCCGACGAACAGGATCAGGAGACTGTGGTCGTGTTCAGCCATGACTTCTCACTCTCGGCCGAGGAAAGAAAAGAGAAAAATGCGCAAATGCAGAGTGATCTGTATTATGCGCTCTCCCGCAGGGTCGGTGATGATACGAAGCTTCTGATGATCACCGTCGTCTATACCTATGCAGATATCAATTTTTCACAGTCGGATCTGGACAATATCACAAAAGCTGCCGAAGATCTGGAGAGAAATCTGAATATCAGATGTTATATTGATAAAGTAAAACAGTAGTGTAAAGTGAAAGAAGGGGAGGTCCATCACATGAGCGATCAGAACGATCTGGAAGTAAGAGAGTCCGAAATTGCGGAGGAGAAGAAAAAAGGCGGCAAGGGTAAGAAAACCGTCGGTACGGCAGCCGGCGTAGCTGTAGCGGGAGGTCTTCTGTATCTGCTGCTTCGCGGCGGCGGAGGACTGGGCTTAGGCACAGGAAGCGGAACCGGTCTTACCGGACAGGAAAGCGGCAATGGAAATACGGTCGTTTCCGGGCAGGAAGAAGCAGGCAAAGAAGACGACGAAAATGCAGAGGCCGACGATCAGGCAGAAGAAGCCGTATCGGACAGTGAAGCGGTATCAGATAACGCCGGCGGAGACTTAGAAGAGCGCGAAGAAACCGAAAGTGCAGTCGAGCCGGAGAGCGAAGAAGCGGGAAGCGAGACCGAACCGGAGAGCGAAACAGAGTCGGAGACTGAACCGGAAAGTGAAGCAGAGCCGGAGGACGAGACAGAGACGGAGACTGAGCCGGAAAGCGAAGCAGAGCCGGAGGACGAGACAGAGTCGGAGACCGAACCGGAGGACGAGGCAGAGACGGAGACTGAGCCGGAAAGCGAAGCAGAGCCGGAGACCGAACCGGAAAGCGAGGAGGAAACAGAGACCGAGCCGGAGGTGATCACGGAATTCACGGTTACGATCGTTGTCGAACAGGATCAGTATACGATCAACGGCACTAAAATGAAGCTTTCGGGCATTGAAGGATATCTGGCTGCGGCACTGAAAAGACCTTCTACAGAGGTGAAGGTCGTGATCGTCAATAACTATGCATCTGCCAAGGCCTGGGATGATCTGAAGATCAGCCTGACAGAGCTGGACATCGTTCCTGTAGAGGAATAACAGGCAGGAAACTGAACAGAAAAAGGATGCCGGGCCCTGACCGGTTAAGCCGGGACCCGGCGTTCTTTTTGCTGTGAAGCTTAATGATGAGAGCACATCCCTGAACAGAAAGACTAACTATTAAATGTCAAGCCTAAATCGAAGAAATTCGTTTAGGTGGAAAGTACCTTGAAAACTGCATGACAATAAAAGCATCCGCAAGGGTGCTTACGTAGAGAGAGGCAGATACTTATCAATTAAGCAGCG
>JAZUFC010000230.1:0-2702 GCA_045640465.1 Lachnospiraceae bacterium
CATGGCTACGATCCGACTTGTCGTTTCTTAAAAGGACCATGCATTCCGCGGCAAGCTTCCGCACTTTTTCGCTGTTTTCGCGTTCCCGTACGGAGATCTCCGGACTGGTCGATGCAATAAAATCAGACATTTCCATTACTCCCTGCTAAAAACAATATTTGCGGCGGATTTATTCCGTCTTCAGTTTTAAGAACATCCATTTTCCGTTCATGTAGCGGGCTGTTACCAGCACGGTACGGAGGATCTGGTCGCAGGCCATTGCCGCCCATGCGCCGTAGAGTCCCCAGTTCAGTCCCTTGATGAACAGGAACGCAAGACCGGTACGTACAAACAGTACCGTGATCGTGGTAATGACAGCCGTTGCACGGGTATCACCGGCACCGCGAAGAGAACCCGCCAGTACGAACTGCGTGCACTGGAAGGGCTGCAGGAATGCAACGAACATCATAATGGTTCCGCCGAGCGTCACGACCTGAACATCATCATTATACAGTCTGACAATGCCCTTTCCGAAGAAGACGAAGATCAGACCGAGTACAATGGACAGAATGAAACCGATCGTCGCCGAACGGAATGAATAGGCTTTTGCCATGTCCGGCCGCTTCTTTCCGAGTGACTGGCCGACTAAAGATGTGGAGGATACGGCGATCGCCTGACCCACCATGAACGAAAGCGCCTGGATGTTCATGCAGACCTGATGCGTTGCATAGTAAACGTTTCCGAGGCTGACAACGAGCTTCGAGAATGTGATCATGCCGGCACGCATGATCAGGTTTTCGATCATACTGGGAACACCGATCATGAAGATCGAGGAGATCGCATCCTTATCCGGCCTGAAGCCTTCCGAGAACTTCAGATGCAGGTACTTTCTGTCTGTCTTGTGAATAACAGCGTAAAGACCCATGCAGAATGCAACGAACTGGCCGATGATGGTCGCAATGGAAGCGCCGGCAACACCGAGTGCCGGGAAACCGAAGTGACCGTAGATCAGGATATAGTTGCAGATCACGTTTACGATATTGGCGGTCGTGTTATAGATCATGGCTGTCCGCGAATCACCCGCACCGCGAAGCGCAGCGGTAAACACGAAAGTAAGTCCGAGCGGCACGAAGCCGATCATCTGGATCTTGAAGTAGGCCACCGCGTCGGCAAGCGTCTCCTCATTGCCGCCCATGAAACGGATCATCGGCGTCGCAAAAGCAAAGCCGAGAACAGCCATCACGATCGCAATGAAGAATGTCAGCATCAGAGACTGACGGAGGACGAGATTCGCCTTGTCCTGCTTTCCCGCTCCTTTGTATCGGGCCACCATGGCCGTGGTACCGACGCAGAGCGACTGGATCAGCGTCATCAGAAGGAACTTCGGCTGTGTGGTAAGACCGACTGCCGTCAGCGCATTGTAATTGATCTGTCCCACCATCATCAGGTCGACCATGGATGCCAGCTGCGTCAGCGTCAGCTCGATCAGAGACGGCCATGCGATCTGGATGATATCGCGGTAGAGCGCCTTGTTGTTCACTTCCTCCGGAAGTACTGTTTTTTTCTGTTTCTGCAGACTGTCGATCAGCTCTTTCGTACCTGCGGGTACTCTCTCAAGTGCCAGCGACAGCGCTTTTTTAGTCTTTACTTCACTCATTGTTCCTGTCCTTCCTGATGTAAAAACATTCTGTAGTATCTGCTTCCGATTGTATCCGTTCGGCAGCGGAAAGTCAATCGGCCGGGGCTTTTCGTCCCGTTTTTCTCCTTTTCGTTTATACGGAAAGTGTTTGTGCAAAAACTCTTCCGATCGGCTCGCGGATCACAAGATCCGCGGCTTCGTCCGCCTTTGTCGCAGACATGTTGACAAGCACCAGATGCTTTCCCCTGAAATAGCGGATCAGCCCTGCCGCCGGATAGACGACAAGAGACGTCCCGCCGATGATCAGCGTGTCCGCGCTCCGGATGGCATTCACGGCTCCGTCGATCACTTCTTCCGAAAGCGCCTCTTCATACAGGACCACATCCGGCTTCACCCGTCCGCCGCATTTTCTGCAGACAGGGACGCCCTCCTGACTCAGGATCTCCTCCATGCTGTGAAAGGCACCGCATCTTTCGCAGTAGTTTCTGAGCGTCGAACCGTGAAGTTCAAAGACCTGTTCCGACCCGGCTTTCTGATGAAGTCCGTCGATATTCTGCGTGACCACGGCCAGAAGCTTTCCTTCCTTTTCCAGCTTCGCAAGCGCTTTGTGGCAGGCATTCGGCTCTGCCTCCGGATACAGAAGCTTCGCCTTGTAAAACTCCCAGAATTCCTCCGGATGACTCCGGTAGAAGCTGTGAGAGATCATTTCCTCCGGTGAAAAAGTCCGCTTCCATTTTTCCGAATAGACGCCGTCCGCCGAACGGAAATCCGGGATCCCCGATTCCGTGGACACACCGGCGCCGCCGAAAAAGACGATCTTTCCGGAGCCTTCGATGATCTCCCTGAATCTTTCGATTTTTTCCGATACCGGCATTTTATCTCCTCTTTTCCTTCAGGCAGTGATCTGCCGTTCATATTCTTATTCTATTCTAACACACTCAAAAAGCGGATACAATGAAGAAACAAACTTAGAGTAAAATAATAGTTGGCAAAAAAACAGGAAGAGGCCGAAACCTCTTCCCAATCATACAGAAATAGCTTAGTATTTAATTGTCCAGAAAAAATACGAAAGGGTCTGTATGAT
>JAZUFC010000231.1:0-8091 GCA_045640465.1 Lachnospiraceae bacterium
CGAACGGAGAGGATGCGGTCACGTTTACCTGCATCGTCACGCTCGCACAGAAAGGAAACGGTGAAGCGGAATGAAGAAAAACCAGTCAGGTGAGATCCTGCTTCTTGTGATCGTGCTGATCCTGCTCGGCGGATATGCGGTGTTTCATTATATTCTGACTCCGCTGAAGGCGCAGATAAACAGCATGAATGACATGATCCTTCAGAAAGAGCTGGACATCAAGACAAAATACATAACCGTAAGCACCTATCCGGACAGATGCGAGCAGCTGAAGACGCTTCTTGAAAAGACAAAGGAGGCCGGAAGCAGATTCTACAGCGGAGAGATCGAGGATACGTTCCTGGAACACATCCGCAGGAATATCAAAGAGAGTCAGGTGGACTTCGTTTCCCTGACGGCAGCGGACGGAACACTGAAGATCCAGTCGCTCGGAGAAGATTCGGAAAGCGGAAAAAAGATCTTCCGAAGCCTGACGGAGGAAGGAGATCCGGAGGCATTCTCACAGACGGAAGCGGATTTCCTTGCTTTCTTTGAAAGCATTCAGGCGAGCGGCGGAAGGCTGGAAACAGATGTAAAAACAACAGAGATCACGGTCGAGGTCTCCGGAGACTACAGCGAGGTGCTTATGTTTCTGAAGGGGATCACCGGAGCGGACAGGAACATCATCTGCAATTCTCTGACACTGGAGATACCCGACAATATCAGCCTGAAAGCAGCGGACGATCCGTTCGTCAGGGCTTCTGCCGGCCTCATCTTCCCGGACATACCCGGGATCGCGAAGATCACAGAGAGCAGTGAGCCGGAAGCGCTTTCCGCGTACAGCATTCCGCAGGAGATCCTGGACGGAAGCTATAGAAAAGAGCAGAGCTTCTTCTCAAAGATCGCAGGCAAGTTTGGTATCAGGTAATAAAAGCCGTCAGTGAAAGTGACGCGGGAAAGGAGTCATTATGATAGAGGTGATCAAGATCCTCGGATGCGGAGTCGTATATTTTCTGGTTGTATATCTGTTCATTATCCGCCGTGAGGCGCGGCCGATCATTCCGTGGTCCGTATGCATCGCTTCGCAGGTCGTCTGCGCAACGCTTTTTGACCGGATCAAAGGACTGGCGAGAATGCTTCTTCCGGAAGCGGAATTCGGTTCTCTGTCCATGGTGGTCTCATCCGCATTTCTGTGTCTCGGCAATCTGATCCTGATCTTTATCATGTTCGGTCCCGTCATGAACAGCATCATGGGAAAGAACCGGGAGAACACACAGAGAAAGGATGAAGAGATCGTTGTTGCACCTCTTTCATCCGTCATCAACATGAATCCCGGTCAGACAGCGGCAGGCGGTGCACCGGAAGCAGCCGGCGACGATATCACGCTTGATTTCATTGAGATGATGATCCGGGAAGGACGAAGAGACGAAGCGCTCAGGTATCTGAAGATGCTTGCCTACTACGGAAAAGACGAGCAGTCCAGAAGCGGCGCGCTGAAAATGATCGACGAACTTACGAGAGCGGAGGCATAAGATGGAAAAATTCACGCTTACATCCGATACAAGCAGACTTCCGGTCGTCAATATGCAGACCGGACGGGTCGTTTCCCGCGGCTTTACCCCCTTCTTCGATAAAGAAACGCTTGCATTTTCTTATCTTGCAATGAGTGCAGAGGGCGGCGGAGACATCTTCATTCCGTTCAGTGCGATCGTGATCGTCAATGACGTCTGCCTGATGGTCAACCTTCCGAACACACCGTACTATCCGGAATTTGACGACTGCTGCGAACTGATCGGAACACCGCTTACCGCAAAGGCAGGTGCGGTCTCCCTGTTCAGCTTCGGCAGCATCGCAAAAGCAGATATCGAGGGAAACGGCGAGATCGTATCCCTGACGCTGAACGATGGTCATTCCTTCCTGGTCCCCAGAGAAGGTTCACCCGAAAACGGCGTGGTGAACGATGCTTTTGCTTCGGAAGCCTTCAATATCGTAAACAATACATCGCGTGTTCCCTCTTCTTCACAGCCTGAAAAGAGCTATGCAAAAGAGCCGGAGCAGAAAAACAGCGCATATCCGGAGCCCGGCTTTTATTCTCTGAATTCACCCGAACCGGAGATCCGTGAAGCAGAGAGCCCCGCAGCAGCAAATGAACCTGCTGAGCCGAAAAAGACCGTAATGCCGGAAAGATACGAAGCACCGGAAAGACATGCGGATCCGAAACCTGAATTTGTCATGCCGAAGCAGGAGAGCGTGCCGGGACCGGCGCCTGAAAAGGCACCTGAAATGCGTTACTACCGTCCTCCCGTACAGCAGACGCCTCCCGTACAGCCTGTTCAGTCCGTACAGCCGGAAGAACGTTTCTTAAGTCAGCCGGAACCCGGCAGCGCACAGACAGGCGGCAGGAAGAAGAAAAAGAAGAAATCCAAATTCATGAGACTGATCGCACGGTTTGCACCGCCGATCGCCGCCATGCTGGTCTTCTTTGTCCTGTACTTTATTATGGCGATGTTATTCATTAAATAAGCAGCGTAAAGGAGCGTCAGAAGATATGAACAGGTTTCTTCCCTGCCTGTGGTTTTTCATGCTGGGGTCTGCCATGGGAAGCTTTTTCAACGTACTTGCCGACAGACTTCCGGAAGGCAGAGATGTCGTCTTTTTGCGGAGCTCCTGCTCCTGCTGCGGTACCGTACTGAAATGGTATGATCTGATCCCGGTCGTAAGCTATATCGCACTCGGCGGAAAATGCCGGTACTGCAAAGAAAAGCTTTCGCCCTGGTACATGATCAGCGAAGCGGCAGCCGGACTTCTCTATGCGCTTGCGTTCTGCTGTTTTTCAAAGACGGCATCGGCAGTCCTTCTGTTTAAACTTCTGTTTCTGTGGTCGATCCTCTTTATCGTTGCGGTCATGGATCTGAAGACCGGCATGATCATGGATCTGTTTCCTCTGCTTCTTGCAGTGAGCGGGTTCGTGACGGGCCTTTTCGAAAAGCGTCCGGTTTTTGAGATCCTTGCGGGAGCCTTTACGGGTGCGGCATTCTTCGGGATCCTCTATCTGCTTGCAAGACTTGTGCTGAAGCGCGAGGGACTCGGAGTCGGCGACATCTTTCTGCTTGCCGGGATCGGCTTCTTCTTCCCGTGGAGACAGATGATCATACTTGCTTTTATGACCGCATATATCGCACTGATCTTTATCCTGATCCTGATGCTCTGCAGAAAGAAGATCGGACTGAAGACGGAGTTCCCGCTCGGCCCGTCGATCTGTACGGCAGCGTTCATCATGAGCCTGTCCGGTGACAGGATCACAGGCTTTATTTCCGGCTTGCTCGGATTGTAGAAAACGGAGGGCTTATGGCGGCAGGACGTCCCGCGGACGAAATCAATTTTCTGAAAGCGATCGCGAAGAATCTGAACATGGAGTACGTCGAGCTCGGGATGATCATGCCCGATCCCGCCGCACTCAAATACGTAAATGAAAAACTGGCAAAGCTTCACAAACTGATCCCAATCAGCGCGACGGAGACTGAGATCGTGATCGCGGTCTCGGATCCGACGGATCTGGGGGTCCTTGAAGACATCAAGATCATTTCCGGAAGGAAGACCATACCGGTCCTTGCCGCACCGCAGGAGATCGAGAAAAAGATCGAAGAATACTACAGAAGCGCGGAATCCACGGAACAGGCGGTGGAGGACTTCCGGAACGAGAATTCCGAGGAGCTCGTCAAGGAGAACACCGGAACCGTGGCAGCGGATGTGGACAGCGCGCCCATCGTCCGTATCGTCAACAGCATTCTTCTGGATGCCATCAGGGAACATGCCAGCGATATTCATATCGAACCTTTTGAAAAATTCATCCGCGTGCGCATCCGTATCGACGGCGACCTGAAGGAGATCATGCAGCTTCCGAGAAACACGCAGTCCGGCATCGTGACACGTATCAAGATCATGTCCGATCTGAACATTGCGGAAACGAAGCGTCCGCAGGACGGCCGTGTGCGGCTACGGGCGGGCGAGCAGCTCGTGGATATGCGTATCTCGTTTCTGCCCACCGTCTTCGGTGAGAAGATCGTTATCCGTCTTCTGAATAACGATGCGGGGCAGCTGGACCGTTCACAGCTCGGATTGTCTCCGTACAATGAGAAGCAGCTTGACAAAATGATGAAGATCACCGAGGGCATCGTCCTCGTGACAGGTCCCACCGGAAGCGGAAAGACCACGACTCTTTATTCTCTTCTGAAGGAAATGAATACGCCTGACAAGAACATCATCACGCTGGAAGACCCCGTGGAATATCAGATGTTCGGCATCAATCAGGTGCAGGTGAATTCCAAGATCGGCATGACCTTTGCAAGCGGACTCCGTTCCATTCTGCGTCAGGACCCCGATATCATCATGCTCGGTGAGATCCGTGACGAGGAGACGGCGGAGATCGCCATACGTTCCGCAGTCACCGGCCATATCGTTCTTTCCACGCTGCATACGAACGATACCGCAAGTTCCGTGACCCGGCTGATCGATATGGGCATACAGCGGTACATGGTCACAAGTGCGGTGGCAGGCATCGTGGCGCAGCGTCTTGTAAAGAGGATCTGCCCTGACTGTGCAAAGAGCTACGAGGCGGACGCACATGAATGTGAAGCACTCGGCGTTCCGAGGGCTGTGCTGAGAAGAGGCAGCGGCTGTCCGTCCTGCGGAAACACAGGTTTCAAAGGCCGTATCGCCATTCATGAAGTCATGGTCATGACACCGGAGATCAAAAGCATGGTCAACCGCGGTGCGACCGCTGATGAACTGAAGGAAGCCGCGTGCAGAGCGGGCATGCAGACACTTCAGGATTCCGCGAGAGATCTTGTTCTGAAGGGCATTACGACCGTTTCGGAAATGGAGCGTGCGACCTTTACGCTTGACTGAACCGTTTATTATATTACTTTGCTCCCCAAGGCGTCACATCTAAAAAGTGTGGCGCTTTTTCTTTTCAAATCGATTGAAATATGCTATACTAACTATTCGTGTAAATCAGTTGTACGTCGCACCGAACGGGGGTTGAATATGAAGAGTACAGGATTTGACAATCAGAAATATATTACCATGCAGTCCGAGCATATCAGAGAGCGTATCAGCCAGTTCGGCGGCAAACTGTATCTGGAATTCGGCGGCAAGCTTTTTGACGATACGCATGCTTCGCGCGTGCTTCCGGGCTTTCAGCCGGACAGCAAGCTGAAGATGCTTCTGCAGCTTTCGAACCAGGCGGAGATCGTCATTGCCGTATCCGCAGACGCGCTGGAGACCTCCAAGCGCCGCGGCGACTCCGGCATCACCTACGATATGGAAGTCCTTCGCCTGATCGATATGTTCCGCTCTGTCGGCCTGTATGTCGGTTCCGTTGTCATCACGAGAAACAACGGCTTTTCACAGGCGGCGGAAAATCTGAAAAATACGCTGCTCTCTCATGATATCAGGGTCTATCAGCATTATTTCATCAACGGCTACCCGCAGAACGTACCGGTCATCGTATCGGAAGAGGGTTTCGGAAAGAATGATTACATCGAGACTTCAAGACCGCTCGTCGTTATCACGGCGCCCGGCCCCGGCTCCGGAAAACTCGCCACCTGCCTTTCCCAGCTCTATCACGAAAACAAGCGGGGCGTCAAGGCGGGCTATGCAAAGTTCGAGACTTTCCCGGTCTGGAATCTGCCGCTGAAGCATCCGGTCAATCTGGCGTACGAAGCGGCGACCGCCGATCTTTCGGACGTGAACATGATCGACCCCTTCCATCTGGAAGCATATAAAGAGATCGCCGTCAACTACAACCGTGATGTGGAATCCTTCCCCATCCTTTCCGCGATCTTCCGGAAGATCTCCGGAAACTGCCCCTATCAGTCCCCCACGGATATGGGCGTCAACATGCTGGGCTACTGCATCAGCGACGAGGCGGCATGCATCGAGGCCTCCCGTCAGGAAGTGATACGCCGCTATTACCGGGCTCTTCTTGAGCGTGTGGATGAAAAAGGCGATCATACCAATGAAGTGGACCGGATCGAATCCATTATGGACGAGCTTTCGATCACGCCGGAGGACAGAAAAGTGGTCATGCCCGCACTGGAGGCTGAGAAGCAGACAGGATCCCCCGCAGCTGCGATCGAACTTCCGGACGGAAAGATCATCGTCGGAAAAACAAAAGAGGTCTTCGGCTGCGCAACGGCTTCCGTCGTGAATGCGCTGAAGTATCTGGCAGGCGTCGACGATTCCAGAGAGCTTGTTCCGAAGCATCTTTTAGAGCCCGTGCAGCATCTGAAGACGACCTATCTCGGCGGTTACAATCCGCGGCTTCACATCGATGAAGCGCTCATCGCCATCGCAGTCAATGCACCGGCCGATCCGTATGCGGCGAAAGCCATGAAGGAGCTTCCGAAGCTTGCCGGCTGTGACATGCATCTTACGGTCATCCCCAGTCAGACAGAGATGGCCACGCTCCGCAAGCTGAAGATCAACTTCACCTGCGAACCGAAATATCAGGGAAACAAGCTGTTCAGACTGTGAGACGTTTTATTTGTGAATCTGCACAGAATCTTAACCGAAACTTAAGTCAAGTTCACCAATTACACACTTTACAAAGGTTCACGTGTTTGTTATAATGAACGGTGGCTCATAGCCAAACAGGCTTAGATATATCATTTCGAAGCGGAGAATACGCTTCCACAAGGAGGAAAAAACATGGCAAAAAAATGGTGTTACCTTTTTTCTGAAGGCAATGCGAACATGCGTGAGCTGTTAGGCGGCAAGGGCGCTAACCTTGCTGAGATGACCAACATCGGTCTTCCGGTTCCGCAGGGCTTTACGATCACGACCGAAGCCTGCACACAGTATTATGAAGACGGCAGACAGATCAATGAAGAGATCATGGCAGAGGTCATGAAGAACGTTGCTGAAATGGAAAAGATCAACGGAAAGAAATTCGGCGATCTGCAGAATCCGCTCCTTGTTTCCGTACGTTCCGGTGCCCGTGCATCCATGCCCGGCATGATGGATACCATTCTGAATCTCGGTCTGAACGATGACGTTGTTGCAGCGATGATCGCCGGCAACCCGGATCCCAAGTTCGAGCGTTTCGTATATGACTCTTACAGACGTTTCATCCAGATGTTCTCAGACGTCGTTATGGAAGTCGGCAAAAAGTATTTCGAGCAGCTCATCGACAAGATGAAAGAAGAAAAGGGCGTTAAGTTCGATATCGACCTTGATGCTTCCGATCTGAAGAATCTGGCTGCTCAGTTCAAGGCTGAATACAAGAATCAGCTCGGCAAGGACTTCCCGTCCGATCCGATCGAACAGCTGAAGCTTGCTATCGAAGCGGTTTTCCGTTCATGGGACAACCCGCGTGCAAACGTTTACCGTCGTGACAACGATATCCCGTATTCCTGGGGTACCGCAGTCAACGTTATGCCGATGGTATTCGGTAACTTAAATGACAACTCCGGTACAGGCGTTGCGTTCACACGTGACCCCGCAACCGGTGAGAAGAAGCTGATGGGCGAATTCCTGTTCAACGCACAGGGCGAAGACGTCGTTGCAGGCGTACGTACCCCCATGCCGATCGCTCAGATGGCTGAGAAGTTCCCGCAGGCTTATGAAGATTTCGTTAAGGTCTGCGATATTCTGGAACAGCATTATCATGATATGCAGGATATGGAGTTCACCGTTGAAAACGGTAAGCTTTACATGCTTCAGTGCCGTAACGGCAAGCGTACCGCTCCGGCAGCTCTGAAGATCGCCTGCGATCTGGTTGATGAAGGCATGAAGACCGAAGCAGAAGCAGTTGCTATGATCGATCCCCGTAATCTGGATACTCTGCTTCATCCGCAGTTCGATGCAGCAGCTCTGAAGGCAGCTACACCGCTCGGCAAGGGCCTCGGCGCTTCTCCCGGCGCTGCATGCGGCAAGGTCGTATTCACGGCTGACGATGCTGAAGCTTGGAACGCGCGCGGTGAAAAGGTCGTTCTGGTCCGTCTTGAGACCTCTCCGGAAGACATCACCGGTATGAAGGCTGCACAGGGTATCCTGACCGTTCGCGGCGGTATGACCTCTCATGCAGCAGTTGTAGCACGTGGTATGGGT
>JAZUFC010000232.1:0-8756 GCA_045640465.1 Lachnospiraceae bacterium
GCCCGTCGATCCGACAGCGACCGGCTTCAAATTTGACGGCTGGTATACGGACAATACGTACGTGAGCGCATACGATTTTGCGGCAGCAGTTACGAAAAATGTGACGATCTATGCCAAGTGGGAGCAGATCGTACTGACGGAAATCACTGTCAAGGCAAATCCGACAAAGACCGCTTATACGGAAGGTGAGGTTTTTGATAAGACAGGCATGGTCGTGACAGCAGTATTAAGTGACGGAAGCAGCAAAACAATAACCGATGTTGTGATCACTCCGTCGGGCCCTCTTTCTGCAGCAGATACGGTCGTTGAGATCAGCTATACGGAAAACGGCGTGACAAAGAAAGTGCAGGTGCCGGTAAAGGTAACTGCTCCTGACCCGACATCATATGAGATCATACGTGGAGGAAATCAAACGGTTGATCTGTACGAGCTTGGCGCAGCGAATGCCGAATCTGTTCAATTTGTCTCCAATGCAGATTTCAGTAAATTTGATCATGTTCTAATGGACGGTAAAATAGTGGCCAAGCAATATTTTAAAGCTGAATCCGGTTCAACAGTGATCACATTTACAAAGGAATACATCAAAACGCTGAGTCTCGGAAAGCACACACTGACGATCGTTTCCACAGACGGCAGTGCATCCACAACTTTCACGATCTGTGACCTGTCACCGGATACCAGTGACAACAGCAGGCCTGTATTGTGGGCGATGCTCATGATGATCAGCATGGGTGCAGTTCTTTTGATGTCAGTCGGGGAAAAGAACAGAAGGTAATTTAATAATCAATATGATCATAAGAGGGGTCTTTGTGCCGCAGGCACAGGGACCCCTCTTTACGGTTACGTCAAAGCATGCTGAAGTCTGTTTGAAGTGATATTGAAACGGTCATGGTGTTTATGTACTTTTTTAAAACCCTTTTGCAAAAAAATACAAGGAAAGCTCGTGCTTTTTTGCTATGCTGATATCGGAACAGTTTCTGACATCTATTCACATCAGCATTCTGCGAGGTATTATATGCAGTCAAAAAAGGTTACAGTGAATCATCGGTATCTCCTTCTTCCGTTAGCGGATGCGGGAGGTTTTTTTGTCTCTGCCGATACGCAGCAGTATCTCGGCATCTATCAGGACGGCGTAAAAAAGCAAGAATACGAGCTGGTGCTTTCGGAGAATCCGAGGGCGTGGTCGGTTCTGTATCTGGATGCCTACCAGGGACAGGAGATCGAGATCCGTGTAGAAGGTGCTCACGAGGAGATGATCGATCTTCTGAAGTTTTCCGATGTGATGGAAGATCAGGATACGCTGTATCGTGAGGAGAAGCGGCCTCTCGTGCATTTTTCCGCCATGCACGGATATATGAATGATCCGAACGGTCTGGTGTATTACCGCGGGACGTATCATCTGTTTGCCCAGCTGAATCCCTACGGCTTCGGACCGGGCAACACACACTGGATGCACGCGGTGAGCACGGATCTGGTGCACTGGAAGGAGCTTCCGTATGCGCTTCTTCCGGATGAGACCGGCCGAATGTATTCGGGCGGCGGCATCGTCGATCTTGAAAACACCTCCGGAATGAAGGAAGGTGAGGATGATCCGGTCTTTCTGTTCTATACGGCAGCGGGCTGCAAGACGCGCTGGTCTTCGGGACGTTACTTTGAGATCGCAGCGGCTTACAGTACGGACGGCGGAAAGACTTTCAAAAAGTATGAAAGGAATCCGCTGTTTGCGCACAGGGCATTTCTGAACCGGGACCCGAAGGTCTTATGGAATCCGCTTGACCGTGAATGGATGATGCTCATGTACCGGGAGGGCGACCGCTATACATTCTTTTATTCAAAGAATCTTCTGGACTGGGAGGAAGGACAGACAGTCCGCGGCTACTGCAGCGCGGAATGTCCGGATATGTTCTATCTGGATGCGGACGGCGATCCGGATAAGAAGAAACTGATACTCTGGTTCTGTGCGGACAACTATCTGGTCGGACAGGTGAAAAACCGTATCTTCACGCCGGAGCAGGAGATTGCAGAAGGCCCGTCGCATCAGGTCTATCCAGCGCACGCGACGAACGTGCGCACCACGGGCGGCTATGCTTCGCAGACGTTCACAAATCTGCCCGGCGGACGTGTGGTCCAGCTTTCCTGGCTGATGGTCCGGATGAGCGGAACACCCTTTGTCAGTACAATGAGCATACCGAACGAACTGAAGCTTGTCACGACACAGAAAGGATACCGGCTGAGTGTTCTGCCGGCAGAGGAGGTGAAGAACTTGGCAGGAAGTACATTCTCGTTACAGGGACGCGGCGTGGAAGAATTCGAGCGGCTGCCCGCAAACATTTTTGCGCCTGCGATGGATATTGATCTGAGACTGACGCTGAAGCCCGGACAGATGCATGTCTTTACCGTCCGCGGCATCATGGTCGTTTACGATGACAGGCAGAAGCTTCTCATCCTGCCGACCGGCGCGTTCAACGTGGATCATGAGGAAGGGCATCTGCATCTTCGCTTTATCGTGGACAAGACTTCTGTCGAGATCTACACGGCAGACGGCCTTTTCAACACGACGGTCAAGACGTATGCGGAAATGGGTCCGATGGATTCCTATCTGAAGCCGCTGTACGTGGAGTCGAATACAGGTGTGGATCTGCGGGTCACAAAACTGGAAAAGATGTGGTGACGGACCTCTGAAAGGATCTCTTCCGGCAGATAAAAGATGGAAGAAAATCGTACATAATTATATAGTCCGGAAATCGTTTCGTGTTATAATGGCTTTAAGATCGGGGCAGTATGTGGACTGCCCTGTCTCCTGACAGACGGAGATCGTGATAAAAAGTGGATCTTTCGCCGGGCGGTGCAGTCCCGGTGTGTCAATCAAAATGAATATAGGAGGCTTCAAATGGCACTGTGTATTGAAAAATTGAAAGCTCTTTCAAAGGAGGCATTTGCATTTCCTGAAGTCACACCGGACATTCCGCACGGAGATATGCCCGGGGATAAGATCGGTATCGATGAAGGACATATCGCAAAAGCACAGACGATTTTTCCGCTTCTGATCAATGAAATGATCAAAAAGGTCGAAAACGACGGAAACAAGAAGATCGTGCTCTGTGTCTGCGGCGGTTCAGGTGTCGGCAAATCCGAGATCGCTTCGATCCTGTCCTGGTATCTGAAGGCGGCCGGCATTGAAGCCTATACGCTTTCCGGCGATAACTATCCGCGCCGCATCCCGATGTACAACGATGCAGAGCGTCTTCACATCTTCCGTGAAGCAGGCCTGAAGGGCATGATCGCAGACGGTGTTTACACGGCAGAACGTTTTGAGATCGTCAAGGGTTATCAGGAAGCATTTGACGATGCGAATGCAAAGTATGTTGAAGAGAATCCCTGGTTCGCTTCTTATCTGAAAGCCGGCCGCACCGGTCTGGCAGGCTATCTGGGAACAGCAAACGAGATCAATTTCGCGGAGCTTTCCGAGATCATCAAGGCTTTCCACGAAGAAAAGGAAAGCATCTATCTGAAGCGCATGGGCCGTACCGATACCGAACTCTGGTATGATGCTGTCGATATGAGTCAGAAGGATGTTCTGATCGTGGAATGGACACACGGCAACAACGATCTTCTGCAGGGTGTGGATATCCCGATCCTTTTAAACAGCACACCGGCCGAAACACTGGCTCACCGTCGTGCAAGAAACCGTGACGGCGCAACGGATTCCGCATTCACCACCATGGTTCTGGAGATCGAGCAGGAGCTTCTGAAGTCCCAGGCGCACAAGGCGAAGATCATTATCGCAAAGAGCGGCGATCTTCTTTTATGGGAAGATTATCAGAAACTGATGGAAGCGTAAGCTGTCAATAAAACGGAGGTCCTATTATGGCAAATTTTGTAGACAACGGCCCGATGCTCAATGCGTATCCGGACAGTATCGGCGGTACTTTATCAGACGTTGTGGCTTTCTTAAAGAAGCCTGAAGCAAAGGATATTTTCGGTTCTTTCTATATTCTTCCCAGCATTTTCAATACCGATCTGGACCGCGGCTTCTCCGTGATCGACTACGGCATCAACAAGCTGATGGGAAGCGAGCAGGACATTGAGGACATCAAGAATCTGGGTATGGACCTGAAGCTGGACTTCATTCTGAACCACATTTCCGTCCTTTCCAAACCTTTCCAGGACATCATCAAAAAGGGTGAGGATTCCGAATATAAGGATTTCTTCATTAACTGGAACAAGTTCTGGGACGGCTGCGGCGAAATGACCGAAGACGGCTACATTCAGCCGGATCAGAAATACATCAAGGATATGTTCTTCAGAAAGCCCGGCCTGCCGATCCTGATGATCCGTTTCCCGGACGGAAGAGATGTGCCTTACTGGAACACCTTCTATCAGGAGGTGAAATATCCGGAACTCAACTATCAGATCCTGATGGATCTGTTTGAGATCCAGTATCTGAGCGCCGACACGCTGGCCAAGAAGATCAATGCGCAGATCGCGGAAGGAAAGACTCCCAAGGATCTGGATTATACCGGCTTTGAAGCGTACAAGGATCAGGTCAATGAGTATCTGGAAGCGCACAGAAGCTATCTCGGTCAGATGGACCTGAATATCAAATCGGATCTTGTCTGGCAGTATTATGACGATGTATTAAAGACACTGGCGTCCTACGGCACGAAGATCGTCCGTCTGGATGCGTTTGCATACGCACCGAAGGAAGTCGGCGAAAAGAACTTCTTAAACGAGCCCGGTACCTGGGATCTGCTTTCCAAGGTTCAGGCAGTTGCGGATAAGTATGGTCTGAAGCTCCTTCCCGAGATCCACGCAAGCTACGGCGAAAAGAACTACAAGATCCTTGCAGACAAGGGTTATATGACATACGACTTCTTCATGCCCGGTCTGATCCTGGATGCCATCGAGCATTCGGACGGCACGCTTCTGAAACAGTGGGCGGATGAGCTTGTGAATGACGGCATCCGTACAGTCAATATGCTGGGCTGCCACGACGGTATCCCGCTTCTTGACTTAAGAGGTCTGCTTCCCGAAGAAAGAATTCAGGAACTCATCGACACGGTCGTCGGCCGCGGCGGCTTCGTAAAGGATCTGCACGGTCAGAAGAACATGTACTATCAGGTCAACGCGACTTACTTCAGCGCACTCGGCGATGATGAAAAGAAGATGCTTCTTGCAAGAGCACTGCAGATGTTCATGCCGGGCAAGCCGCAGGTATGGTATCTGGATCTGTTCGCAGGCAAGAATGACCACGAAGCAGTCAAGAGAGCCGGTGCGGGCGGACATAAGGAGATCAACCGCACGAACTTAAGCCCCGCTGATCTGGATGAGCGCATGGAATGGAACGTGGTCAAAGAACAGCTCGACCTTCTCCGTTTCCGCAATACCTGCCCGGCATTCGGTTTCGATGCGAAGTTCAAGGCAGAGGCTGAGGACGGCCTGCTGACTCTTACCTGGGAGAATAACGGAAAGAAAGCCGCATTAAAGGCAAATCTGAAGGATTACAGCTACGAAATCGTAACAGAGTGATCTGTTATCGTGACCGTTTACAGAAATAAGGAGAACGATCATGCAGTATTCAAAGGAAATGCTGGAAAACAGAACCTATACAAATACACCCACACAGATGGAGCCGTTAAATCCGCAGACGATCCTTCCCGCAGGGATCGCAGACCCGCGTGAAGCAAGAAAGCTTGCAAAGCAGGTGAAGACCGGCGCGCTGGTACAGGAAAACGGTGACATCATCTTCCGGATGATCGCTCCGGAGGCAAAGACGGTATCCGTCGATCTGCCGACAGCGAATATCCATGTAGACCTTGAAAAAAAGGAAGACGGTATCTGGGAAGCAACGCTTCCGTATACGGTCTGCGGCCCCAAGGCGACTGAATGGAAGGTGGACGGAAACTACGTTCTTCATCCGTGGGGTAATATTTACTTCTCCTACAGTCATCCGGTCAACTATGTGGATATTCCGGATCCGTCGCTGCCCGAAGTGCTGATCAAAGACGTACCGCACGGCAGTGTCCGTCATGAGTATTACTATTCTGAAGCGACCGGACAGTACGAGCAGGCAGTCGTTTACACACCGGCAGGCTACGATAACAGCACGGAGGAATATCCGGTGCTTTATCTGCAGCACGGCGCCGGCGAAGGCGCGACCAGCTGGGTCTGGGACGGCAAAGCCAACTTCATTCTGGATAACCTGATCGCGGAAGGAAAGGCAAAGCCCTTTATCGTGGTCATGAACAACGGCATGACCCGCACAAAGAAGGATGAAGATCCCGCAAACGGCCGTTTTGCAGGTTTTACGGATATGCTTCTTCTGGACTGCATGCCCTTTATCGAGAAGAAATTCCGCGTCCGCAAGGACAAATGGGGACGTGCAATGGCAGGTCTTTCCATGGGCTCCATGCAGACCAGCCTGATCGGCATGACGCATCCGGAACTTTTCGGATATCTGGGACTGTTCAGCGGCTTCATGCGCGGCGCAGGTATGGGCGCTTCCACGGAGATCGCAGACAATCCGCATCTTGCCATCATTCAGGATGCCGGAAAATTCATGGAGGAATTTAAGGTCTTCTTCCGCGGCGTCGGTCAGGACGATCCTCTGAAAAAAGCTTTCATCGAAGATGACGGCATCTGCGAAAAGTACGCGATCGATCCGGCGAATAATCCGAACCACACAAGGATCATCTATCCCGGCGTTCATGACTGGAACGTCTGGAGAATGTGCTTAAGAGATTTCGCACAGCTGATCTTTAAGTAATGCATACGGAATGTGCCGGGCGGAATTTTCGCCCGGCACATTTGAAAGAAAACAGTTCAGACAGAGGAATAACGGATATGCAGGTACTGGTAATTGACGGACAGGGCGGAAACATCGGAAAACAGCTGATCAAAATGATCAGGGAGGAGCTTCCCGGGATCTCGGTGATCGCTGTAGGTACGAACAGTCTTGCCACGCAGAATATGATCAAGGCAGGTGCGGAGAATGCAGCGACGGGAGAAAACGCGGTCGTTGTGAACAGCCGCAGGGCGGATATCATCGTGGGCCCGATCGGAATCGTGGTGGCGGACGCACTTTTCGGAGAGGTCACAGCGAAAATGGCCGAAGCAGTCGGAAGCAGCAGTGCCGTGCGCATTCTGATTCCATTAAACCGCTGCGATACGCTGGTGGCAGGAGTCAATACGCAGTCCACTGCTGCTCTTCTGGAAGATGCGATGAAGAAGATCAAAGAGGCAGCAAAGGAAGAATAGAAGCTTCAGACAATAGAAATTCGGGAAAGACCCGGCGATTTTTGTGCATAGAAAATCGCCGGGTCTTTTTTTGTACCATTATGATACCAGAGTCAAAAGGTCGAGTGCAGCGCATGGAGCGGTGCGGTATCAAAGTAGGGTGCAAAATACCTTATGAAACCGGCAGGAGCCTGCTCATGCAAGGGTGCGAAGGCCTTATTGACCTGCAAAACATGAAAAACGAACAGAATCTGACAGAGAAATATGAAAAGTGATCATAAAAGAAAATCAAAATTCCGGATCTCGAAAAGTGCTTATGACAGGCTGATCCGGGAAGCGGTTCAGACAGCCGATCGCCTGAATGACAGGAGAGCGCGTGGAGAAGACGGGGAACCTGTGCGGCGGTTTCAGCTTGCGTATCACATCCCGACAGCGGAACAGCTGAGATCAGCCCGGATCGGAGAAGTGATGGATAAGGATATTCTGGCTTATCTGGTTTTTTACGGAGAGGATCGCGAAGCCGGAAACGGAAGCGGCAATGTGCCGATCTTTCTTCCGGATCCGCGGTATGTCGATCCGGAAGCCTATCAAAATACAAGAACCGTGATCAGGACGATCCTGCGGGAATATGTGGAAGTGAGCGGAAAGGAGAAAGATGAATCTTCTGAAGAATAGAAAACAGCATTATCCGAAAAACATGCTTTACAGCGAGGAACAGCCGGAAGCATCGGAACTGTCTGTTCCCAGAAAGGTGACGATCGGCGTGGCCGGTGTGATGGGACGGATCGGCTGTACCACACAGGCGATCCAGCTTGCGCTTTATCTGTTTTATCAGGGAAAGAACGCGGCCTATGTGGAAATGAATCAGACCGGATTTCTGAAATATCTGGAGGAGACATACGAGGATGTTCAAAAAGATGCGAACGGAAATCTGATCTATGAGCGGATGACCTTTGTCAAAAAGGAAAATCTGCAGTCGGTCCTCGGAAGTGATTATGAGTATCTGGTCTTTGATTACGGAAGCGTCACGCAGCAGGACTTTCAGAAACTGTCCTATATGGAGCGGAATATTCAGGTGATGGTGGCGGGATCCAAGCCGGAGGAGCTTCTCAGGACGACCGAAGTTCTTTGTGATCCGGACTGTAGCCGGTGCCGTTTCATTTTCAGCTTTGTGCCGAGGGGGGACACGGGCGCGGTTCTGGATCTGATGACTGACAGGAAAAAGGATACGTACTTTGCGGGATATATACCGGATCTGTTTCAAAGCAGAAAAGAGATGGATGTGATCTATGCACAGATCGTGCCAGGAGAGGAGAAAAATGGGAAATCGCTTTAAACCGGTCCTGAACCGAAAGGCAGAGATCATTCTCAGCGGAGAAAAAAGACAGGAAAGACTGCACGAGAAATACAAAGAGGTGGATCAGAGTACGGTCATTGTGGAAAACAACGCCGTACATACAGCGTTTCATATCCTCGGGAAAACCGTGCGGATCCTTGCGGAGATCCTTCTGTTTCTTTTA
>JAZUFC010000233.1:0-8351 GCA_045640465.1 Lachnospiraceae bacterium
CACCGTCGCCCAGAGTGAATGTCAGAGAGCTGACCTGCTGTACGATCTGGTTGGTTGCATAGGCTGCGGTGCCGACACCTGCGATCAGCTTGCCGTTGATCAGGAAACCGATACGCATGAATACGGATTCTGCGATCGTGCCGCTTCCGACGGTCACGAGACTCTTGAGGGTCTGGCGGTCAAAACGGAAACGGGTGAAAGGGCGAAGCGAAAGATATTCGCTTTTTCTGAGTACCATGATGATGGCAATGACTGCGGAAACACAGGTTCCGATCGCGGTCGCGATCGCGGCGCCTTTAACGCCGAGTGCCGGGAAGCCGAGATGACCGCTGATCAGGCAGTAGTTGAAGAATACGTTGACAACGTTTGCGGTCATGTTGACGACCATTGTGATCCGGGTCCTTCCGACACCGCGCATGGCTGCGCAGATACACATAGACCAGCAGTTCGCAACAAAGGCCAGTGAAATGACGGAGAAATAAACGGCCGCGTCCGGAAGCGTTTCATCATTGGCACCTGCCAGACGAAGGAGCGGTTTTCCGAGGAAGGTGCCGCCGAGCATCATCAGGACGCCGACGAAGGTAATGATGACAAGAGACTGCTTCAGGCAGGAGAGCGCCGCTTCACGGTTTCCTTCGCCTTTTCTTCTTGCGACGACTGCGGTCGTTCCGGTACAGATGGACTGTGCGACCAGAAGAAGGATCATTCTGGGCTGCGCACAGAGACCGACGGAAGTGATGGCGGCCGTGCCGAGCTTGCCGACCATCATCGTATCGAAGGAGTTCATGAGTGTCATCAGAAGACCTTCCAGTGCAGCAGGCCATGCGATGGTCAGCACTTTCTTGTACATGGACGGCAGTTTTTCCGTGTCGCCTTCATCGATCGTCCGTTTAAAGTCAAATAAGAGTCTGGGTATGGTGTGATTGAATTCCATGAGATCGCCTTTCGCCGCAAAAAAGACCGGAATCGCGCAGACATCCGAAGAGGCAGTTCTGCAAGATCGCGGTCCGTAAAAATGAGAGAATATTTACTGATGTATACAGTATATCACTTATCTGTAAAATATGTATCAAAAATGTGAACGATTTTATTTTATATCACAACATCGCCGGAAGACAGGCATCCGATGCACAGCGTCAGCGCACGCACCATGTCATCAAGCGGCAGAGACGGATATCTGCCGTCTTCGGCCTGTTCGGGAAGGAAGGGAACATGGATAAACGCAACGCCGGTCTTTGTGCCTGCGAAATGTTCGGACATCAGATAAAACAGATCGTTGCAGACAAAAGCGCCAGCGGAAAGGGAAACGGAAGCCGGAATCCCGGTCTCACTGACCTTTTCGGCCATTTTCCGGACCGGAAGCGTAGCGAAGAAAGCCGGTGCGCCGCCTTCACGGATCGGGACATCCTTCAGAAGAACGCCTGCGTTGTCCGGGATCTTCGCATACCGCAGGTTCACCGCGATCATTTCGGGTGTGATGCTGCTTCTTCCGCCGGCCTGACCGACGCAGATCACAAAATCGGGGGAAAGCTTTCCTGCCGCTTCCTTTGCACGGGAGGCGGCTTCTTCGTATACCACGGGAACGCGCAGCTTATGGATCTCTATATCTCCGATCCTGTCCGGAAGCAGAGAGACCGCTTCCCAGGCCGGGTTGATGTTCTGTCCGCCGAAAGGCTCGAAACCGGTGATCAGTAATGTTTTCATGGCGTCTCCAAATCTGTCTGCAGGATCCTTTCGATCTCCTGAATGACGTACTGATAGATCGCAGCGCTGGTCTGATAGCTGTAATGGACGGTATCGATATAGGAAAGCGTACCGTTCGCGATCCCTTCCGTAATGAAGGAATAGATATCGATCACATAAACGGAAGGATCCAGAAGCTCTAAAAGGATCTGATTGAAATAGATGATCGAATCGTTGTCAAGATAGTCCGGCGCATTCGGCTTGCTGGGACCGAGCGTCATGTAGAATACGGGAACGCCGGTGGGAACAACGGTGTTGTTGACAAAATCGATGTAGCCGTCGATATGGACCATATCGTTGACGCCGAACCAGAGCACATAGGCAGCATCAGGACCGTACCAGGAGAGGGCTTTGTTGAAGGCATATTCACAGAGCCACTGCAGATCCTTGCCTCCGAGTGCCACAAAGGTATTGTCACCTACGGCCCCGGAGTCATCCTCGCTGATGGGATCCCAGATGTGTTTTCCGTAATCCTGCTGACTGTAGACCTGGCTGCAGTAGACGCCTACCATTCTGGAGTCGCCTAAAAAGATTAGCCGGTCTGTGTCAAAGCCGCGGAAAGGTGCGGTGATCTCGGCACTGGTCTCAGACGGTTGTGTCGTTTCTGTCGGATCTGTTTCTGAAGAGGAAACGGTTTCCGGCGGATCCGTTTCCGAAGGAGTTTCGGATGAAGGTGAGGTCTCCGGAGATTCCGAAGAAACGACGGGTGACGGAGACGCCTCCTCACGTCCGGCAGTAAACTCCGGAAGGATGAACTTTACGATCAGAAACAGAAATGCCGCCAGAAAAAGCGTCATGATAAAACAGACGTAAATTTCGGATTTTTTCATGCAGATTTAAGATTCCTTTGTCCAATAGGGCTTCTGATCCCCATGGGAATAGTTTTTCAGCCGGGCTTCGTAATCGGAGAGGATACCGCCGTAAAGCGCTTTCTGCTTTTCGGAAAGTGCGGGCGAGAGTCTCTCATAGGCTTCCCGGAAGTTCTTCAGTTCCTGCAGGGAAGCGTCCTTATAATTATTCTCCACATTCATTTTCATAGCGAAGAGGATCTGTTCCAGTTCCTGATTCTTTTTCGGTCCGAAGAGTCCCATGATTCCTCCTGATAAAATAAATGAAGGTGATTTTTTGACCGGCTGTCCGTCCGCACCGTATATGCACGGTGAAGAAACGCTTCTGATTATACTCCAATTCGGATAAAGAATCAAGTTTTGAACCCCGGACCTTCAGGTGAGGCGTATTTTCGTTTACGGATGAAGGAAGTTATGTTATGATGTTGAAGTCGGAACGCTGAAGACAGGAGGGGGAAGAGGCATGCTCGAGACCACGCTTTGCTATATTGAAAAAGATGACTGCTATCTGATGCTTCACCGGGTCAAAAAAAAGAATGACCTGAATCAGGAGAAATGGATCGGACCGGGCGGAAAATTCGAAGAAGGAGAATCACCTGAAGACTGTCTTCTTCGCGAGGTGAAGGAGGAGACCGGTCTGACGCTGACCAGTTTCCGTTACCGCGGGATCGTCACCTTCCTTTCGGACCGCTGGGAAAACGAGCACATGCATCTGTTCACGGCGGACGGATTTACCGGTGAAATGATCGAATGCAATGAAGGCGATCTGCAGTGGGTCCCGAAGAGTTCTGTCTATGATCTGAACCTCTGGGAGGGAGACAAGCTGTTTTTCCGTCTTCTGGATGAAAACGTGCCTTTCTTTACCATGAAGCTCCGCTATGAGGGCGATGTTTTAAAGGAGCACAGTCAGATCATTTACCGCTGAACGGGTGAAAATGCGCGTTTCTTTCAAAAACGCTTGTGAAAGAGAAGAGAAACGTGTACCATAGAAACAGGAAACAGGGGAAAGAGTTTTCTTTTCCATAACCATGCACTTAACATACAGAAAAGGAGAAATGTCATGCTGATCAAAAATGCGCTGATCCACGATGCTGTCAACCCGGAAGCTTATGAAGGAGAGATCCTGATCAAAGACGGAAAGATCATAGCGATCGGAAAAGATCTTCCCGCTGAAGGAGAGGAGATCCTCGATGCGGAAGGCCTGAATGCCTACCCCGGCTTTGTGGATGCACACAGCCATATCGGCCTTGACGGCTGGGGCGGCCCGACAGGCGGCACGAACGATTACAATGAAATGAACGATATCTGCTGCCCGCAGCTTCGCGGCATCGACAGCTATTATCCTTTTGACGAGACGATCCCGGCGGCACTGGAAGCCGGTATCACCACTGTCTGCACCGGCCCCGGTTCCGCAAACGTGATCGGCGGTACGGCACTCGCAGTCAAGATGCACGGAAATTCCGTGGAGGAAGCTGTCATCAAGGCGGAAGTCGCCATGAAGTGCGCGTTCGGCGAAAATCCGAAACGCTGCTATAAGAACAGCTGTGATTCCGCCCGCATGACGACTGCAGCAAAGCTTCGCGAGGCACTGTTCAATGCACGTGACTATATGCTCAGAAAGGAAGCGGCAGGAGACGATTATACCAAGACGCCGAAGTTCGATATGAAGATGGAAGCGCTGATCCCCGTTCTGAAGCGTGAGATGCCTCTGAAGGCACATGCGCACAGAGCAGACGATATCATGACCGCACTCCGGATCGCAAAGGAATTCAACGTCCGCATCACGATCGAGCACTGCACGGAAGGTCATCTGATCGTCAATGAGCTGAAAGCGGCAAATGTGCCTGTTGCAGTCGGTCCGACCCTGACAGATGCTTCCAAGCTGGAACTTGTGAACAAGTCCTGGGAGACACCGGGCATTCTGGCAAAGGCAGGCCTTCAGGTCTCCATCATCACGGACGCAACGGTGATCCCGCAGTATTTCCTGCCCAAGTGCGCAGGTCTTGCCGTGAAGGCAGGCATGGATCCGTTTGCAGCCCTGCAGGCAGTTACCATCAATGCGGCAAAGCATATCGGCGTGGAGGATCGTGTCGGTTCTCTGGAAGCCGGCAAGGATGCGGACGTTGTTCTGGTGGAAGGCGATCCGCTCTTTACGGATTCTACTGTCCGCAAGGTCATCCTGAACGGAGAGGTCCTGGTCAGCAAATAAAGGATCGGAAGAAAACAGCCGGAGGCAGCGCTCCCCGGCATATAGAATTGAGTTTTACGAAAGCGGACCGGCAGCGGCCCGCTTTCTTGAAGCACAAGGGGTTCAGTGGCTTCGTGCTTGCATGAGGAGACAGGGTCTGACCCATTGGTCACTTGAACCCCGTAAGAACATGGCAGACGGATCTTTTTTTCTGCCCGGTATAAAAGGAGGTTATCGGTTTGTGGGATTTTTCTCTGCTGCACCCGAGGGGAGACAGGCAGTACTTTACATTGAGTGATGCAGCGGTCAATGATCTGTCATTGGAATTTCTGATAGAGCACATGGCCGGAAAGGAAAGTGAAAAAGGAAAGCTCAGGAAACTGTTTCTTCAGGTACCTGCCGAAAGGGCGGTCGTGGAATACAGACGTTCGGTTTATGAAGACCTGAAAGACGCACCTGAACTTTTAGAGGAACTCAGGACGATCCTGGACGAGATGGAGTTCTACGGTACGGACAGAGATGTCTATCTGCAGCGGGGCGCAACAGTCTGGGACTTTCTGTGCCGGCTGAAGGATCTGGAGAATTACTGCGGGTCCGTGGTGCGGATCAGAGACTGTCTGGAACGGTACAGCTTTTCCTCGGCAGCGCTTCGGGAACTGAAAGAATATATAGAAGAGATCTATCGCGACAGCGGTTTCAGGGAACTTGTGCAGGACATCGAGGATGTATGTGCGGAAGTCGCAAACGTAAAGAGCATGACGCTCGGAGTCAATCTGGACGCAAACATGAGGCCGGTCTCTGTGGGCATCGTTTCCATGAACAGCCGTCCGATCCGCGAACAGGGAATTCTGGAGCGCTATCTTTCCTTCCACGGAAAGAAAGAAGAACTGACGATGCTTGCACATTCCAGAAAGCCGGATTCCGACGAGATGCAGCTGATGAACAATCTGACCCGTCTGATCGAGCGTATGATGCCGCGTTTCTTAAAGGAGATCCGTCAGACGCTTGCAAAGCATGTCAACGTCAGCGGAAAAGCGTTTGTCAGGCTTTCCGACGAGGTCCTGTTCTATGACAGTTTTGCAAAGCTTGAAAAGAAGCTGAAGGGCATCGGTATGGGGACCTGCATGGCGGAGATCTCGGAAGAGGATTCTTCGTTTGCCGGATTTTACAACGTCCGTCTGGCGCTTGCAAGGGCAGACGGACTGGTGAGTCAGAATGTAGTCGATAACGATATCACGTTTGAAGACAGGCAGAAGGTGATGATCCTTACCGGACCGAACCGCGGCGGCAAGACCGTTTTCACACAGGGCATCGGCCTGTCCTGGCTCTTTTTCATGCACGGCATGTTCACGCCGGCAAAAGAGGCACAGCTGAAGCCGGTCGACGGGATCTATACGCACTTTCCCGCAGATGAAAACGAAACGCTCGATCTCGGCCGTCTCGGAGAGGAGGCGGAACGCTTCAGGAAGATCACCGAACTGGCAACAGAGAACAGTCTGATCCTTTTCAATGAGTCGTTTGCGACGACAAGCCACACGGAATCTCTCTATATTGCAAGAGATGCGCTGAAGTATCTCTGCTGCCTCGGTTCGCTGGTCATTTTCAATACGCACATGCATGAGCTTGCGGAAGATGCGGACATGTTCGGGAATACGCAGAATGCAAAAAGCCGGGCAGTCAGCGCGGTCATGGAGACCCGTGAGGGGGAAAGGCTCTACAAGATCGAATACCGGAAGCCGGAAGGACAGAGCTTTGCAAGAGATATTGCCCTGAAATACGGCATCACCTTCGAGCAGCTGACAAAGCGCACGGAATGACTTGCCAACAGATGGGCTTTATGATATAGTGAAAGTCAAAAAGAATTTGACTTTCACTATAATCAGCCTCCGGCGGATGCACACGGCAGCATAAGGAATATCTGCTGCTTTCACAGCATGCTGCCGGCGCAAAGTAAACGACATTCTGTCGTTTACTATATACAAGAGAATGTGAAAGTGTTCTTATCTGATGACCATAAAGACGGGGTGGGATCACACCGTCTTATGGTGTTGTAAACAGTTCCTGATCGGGGGCTGCGAAAGAAGACCGGAGGTGGAAAATGAGTCTGATTACAAAGATTTTCGGTTCACGAAACGAGAAGGAGATCAAAAGGCTGCGCCCGCAGCTTGACAAGATCATAGCCCTGCGGCCGGCAATGATGGCCCTGTCAGACGAAGAACTCCGGGGGAAAACAGAAGAATATAAAAAGCGTTACCAGAACGGGGAATCGCTGGACGATCTTCTTCCGGAAGCATACGCGACCATGCGTGAAGCCACAAGAAGATGCATCAATCAGGAACATTTCGAGGTCCAGCTTTTAGGCGGCATCGTTCTGCATCAGGGACGTATCGCTGAAATGAAGACCGGTGAAGGCAAAACGCAGACGGCTCTTCTTCCCGCATATCTGAATGCACTGACCGGCAAAGGCGTGCATGTGGTCACCGTCAACGATTATCTGGCAGCCCGTGACGCGGAATGGATGGGCCAGATGCACCGTTTCCTGGGACTTACGGTCGGCTGTGTGCTGAACTCCATGAATTCCGAGGAAAGAAAGGTGCAGTATGCCTGCGACGTGACATACGTTACCAACAACGAGCTGGGTTTCGACTATCTGCGTGACAATATGGTCATTTATGAAAAGCAGCTCGTGCTCCGCGGCCTGAACTTTGCCATCATCGATGAGGTGGACTCTATCCTGATCGATGAAGCGAGAACACCGCTGATCATTTCCGGTCAGTCCGGAAAATCCACGCAGCTTTATGAGGTCTGTGACATGCTTGCCAAGCGGATGATCCGCGGCGAGAATCAGAAGGAGACTTCAAAGATCGACGTCATCATGGGTGAAGTGCAGGAGGAATCCGGCGATTTCATGGTGAACGAAAAGGAAAAGGTCGTCAACCTGACGGAACAGGGTGTTGCCAAGGTCGAGAAATTCTTCCAGATCGAGAACTTCGCGGATGCGGAGAATCTGGAACTGCAGCATAATATGAATCTTGCGCTGAAGGCAAACTATCTGATGTTCCGCGATCAGGATTATGTCGTGAAGGACAACGAAGTTCTGATCGTTGACGAATTTACCGGCCGTATCATGCCGGGACGCCGCTATTCGGACGGCCTGCATCAGGCGATCGAGGCGAAGGAGCACGTGAAGGTCAAGCGGGAATCCAAAACGCTTGCGACCATCACGTTCCAGAACTTCTTCAATAAATTTGATAAAAAGTGCGGCATGACCGGTACGGCCATGACGGAAGAGCAGGAATTCCGGAACATCTACGGAATGGACGTGGTGGAGATCCCCACGAACGTGCCTGTACAGCGTAAGGATCTGGACGATGCCGTATACAAGACAAAGGCGGAAAAATACAGAGCGGTCGTGGAAGAAGTCAAGGCAGCGTATGCGAAGGGCCAGCCTGTTCTGGTCGGCACCATCACGATCGAGGTTTCCGAACTGGTCTCTTCCATGCTGAGAAGAGAAGGGATCCCGCATAATGTTCTGAATGCCAAGTTCCATGAAATGGAGGCGGAGATCGTTG
>JAZUFC010000234.1:0-4759 GCA_045640465.1 Lachnospiraceae bacterium
CATTTCCAGCCCGCTTCTGGAGACCACCATCGACGGCGCAAGCCATGTGCTCGTCAATATCTCCGGTGATGTCAGCCTGATCGAAGCAAACGAGGCTGTTGAATATGTACGTCAGATGGCGGATCCGAACGCAAATATCATCTTCGGTACCGCTTACAGAGAGACCGCAGAGGATACGGTCACCATTACCGTGATCGCAACCGGCGTCAAGGGCTCTGCACCTGCATCAAAGGCTCAGAACGAAAAGAAGGCTGACAAGCCCGTTTCCAGAAACATTGCGGATACGGTCGGTCAGTTCAGAACCGAGCGTACAGACAGGATCGACCGTACTGCACCGGCAAAGAGCGATGCAGAGGACGAATCCATTCGTTTCCCTGAGTTCAGTACCTTCCCGCAGAGACAGAGAAGAGAAGAACAGACCATCAAGATTCCGGATTTCTTAAAGAAACAGAATCGATAAATCGAAGAAGGACCCGGAAATACCGGGTCCTCTCTTTTTCAAACGGATCTTCCGTTTTTTGCGGAATGATCTGCGGAGCATGTATATGGAAAGAAGAAGGATTTGGTTCCGATATCTTTGCGGGATCCCGCTGTTTATTCTGGGCGCGGCACTGTCCTCTATGCGGGGGGCGGAAGGCAGCGTCTTTTCGTGCTGTGTTTTCCTGCTCCTTGCGGGAACGGAGTGCGTGCTTCTGTTCCGGGAAAGCGGTAAGATCCTGGATCTCAGGATCATTTTAAGCCTTTCGTGGCTCACTGCGATCGCGCTGTCCGTACTGAAGCTCAGTGCACTGCAGAGCCCCTGGGGAATACGCATGTGGGCCTCCGCAGGCGGCTTCTATTTTATATTTACGGGCTGCTATGACTTGTTTCATTATTTTTCCGGAAAAGAAAAGAAGAACGGACAGGAACAGTTTTCAGAAACCGGGAATGTCATAAGCGAAGAAGAGGAGAGAAAACGCCTTTCCTCACGCGTGATGGAGGCAATGCTGATCCTTTCCGCGCTCGGACTTGTCTGCTTCGTTCCGGAATGGATCAAATTTTACAGGGAATTCGGCGTACTGATCCCGGCTCTCTCCGATCAGCCGCACGCTTATACCTCGTTTCACATCACGGGACTCCATTACTTTGTGGTCTCTCTGATGCTCGTGCATCCGCTGACTGTGATCTATGTCATGAATAGAAAGCCGGGGACGAAGGACGGCCTTCTTTTAGTCCTGTTAAACGGCTTCAGCATAGCGGTCTCCGTGATCCTGTTATCCAAGACCCAGCTGATCTTTGACATCGCGCTTCCTCTCATCGTCTGGGTGATTCTGCAGAAACGCTTTTCCGCAAAAAAGCTTGCGGCCTTTGTGATATCCGGCGGTGTACTGGCTGTCATCATGGCGATGGCACTCATGTTCAGCCGCCATTATCCGGAAGGATATCTCAAGTCGATCTTCTGCTTCAAAAAGCAGGAGACACCGGTCGCTCTTCAGTATCCTTATATCTATATCGTCAACAATCTGGAAAACCTGAATCTGCTGATCGAAAACATGACCGGCTTTACGTTCGGAAAACGTCAGCTGTATCCGTTCCTTGCGCTTTCAGGACTCAAATTCGTGCCGGCGGTACAGATCCGCTTCCTGATCGTGGAGCATTTTTACACCGTGACCGAGCTGAACACCCTGTCTCTTATTTATGATGCGTTCGGGGATTTCGGGATCGCAGGCGTTTTTCTGTTCGCGGCGCTTTTGGGAGCCATATCGGAAAGAATCACTGCGAGTACCGAGAGAAAGCGTTCCGTTTTCTGTCTGCTTCTGTATGCGCAGTTCGCAGTCTATCTGGGACTTGCGTTCTTCTCGACCTGGTTTTCCAACCCGACCGTATGGTTCTGGTTTGCGGCATCCTTCATGATCTCTCTGTGGTGCACCCGCACGGAGAGACTTCGCTTCCATATCCGGAAGATCTGAGTGCAAAAAGGAATCTGGCTTGAATTATCTGAAGGGAACAGAATATAAAAAGAATATACTGAAGATGATACAGGAGGGACTTCCGGCATTTGACGGACGGGCGCCTTATCTCTGCATCTTCAGAAAAGGAAACGAACCGGACGATCTTTCCTACGAAAAGACGATCCTGAGCGCACTGAAAAAGGCGGGACTTTCAGCGGAGACGAGGGAGCTTCCGGAAGACGGGACGGAAGAAAGCATTCTTAAAAAGCTTTCGGAAGCGGACAGTGATCCCGAAATCAGCGGGATCCTTCTTCTGAGTCCGGGCTCGTTCGGCATTCAAAAAGCGTCTCTGGAGGCTGTGATCTCAGAAGAAAAGGATCTGGATCTCCGTGCATCCTGTACGGCGGAAGCCGTTATACTGACGCTGAAACGGGTATTTACGGATCTTTCCGGAATAAAGACCGCGCTGATCGGAAGATCGGAATATGTCGGAAAGCCCATTCTGAAGGCACTTTTAAAAGAAGGTGCGGACGTTTCAGTGATCAATTCGAAAACAGAAAAGCCGGATGTGATCTGCCGGAATGCGCAGATTCTTGTCAGCGCGGCGGGAAAAGCCGGACTTGTGACAGAAAGCTATGTAAAGCCCGGTGCCGTTCTGATCGATGTGGGGATCTCGAAAGGGCCGGACGGAAAATTTGCGGGAGACATCCGTTTGTGTGAAGAGGAGACAGAAGCCGCATATCTCACACCGGTTCCGGGCGGGATCGGCAGCATGACGACAGGCGTTCTTTTAAAACATCTCTGGGAAGGATTTTTGAAACAGCAATGGAAGAGATCAGAATCAGATATTTTACGGACAGAATCGAAAAGCTTCGTTACATCGACGGAAGATCCGACTGGATCGATCTGAGAGCGGCGGAAGAGGTCAGCCTGAAACAGGGCGAGATGAAGCTCATTCCCCTCGGTGTGGCCATGCAGCTTCCCGAAGGGTATGAAGCGTATGTGGTCTCCAGAAGCTCCACATTCAAAAACTTCGGGATCATTCAGGCGAATGCCTTCGGTATTGTGGACGAAAGCTACTGCGGCGATGATGACCAGTGGTTCTTCCCGGCCTATGCGGTGCGGGACACGGTGGTACATGTAAACGACCGGATCTGCCAGTTCCGGATCATGAAGCATCAGCCGGAGCTTTCCTTTGTGCTGACAGAGCATCTGGAGGGTGAAAACCGAGGCGGCTTCGGAACGACAGGCGTGCAGTAACGGAATATCTAAAAGAAGAGGCTGATGCTTTTCTGAGAACGGACAGCATCAGCTTCTTTGTTGAAAAGGATCAATACTGAGAGGATCTGCTGACAGAATTCTTAAAAAAGGACGAATCTCGGAAAATATTCAGGCAGTAATTGTATTTTTGTACTTGACATGCTATATTATGCTTTATATAGTGACTAAAAAGGCGAAATATGACTATTTTATGCTGCGTGGGGATTCACCGGATGAAAAGTCAGCGCTTACAAAGAAGGAAAACGGATGGGAAAAACGGCAAAAATGAGTTATCCTACAGTGGGCCAGATCGAAAGCGAGCTGGAACGCGTAAGATATAAAGGTCATTACGGACGGACGCTCAGAAGCACAGTCTATATACTGATCGTTGTGGCTGCGGTGGCGGTTCTTCTTGCAACTCTTTTCTTTCCGGTATTCCGTATCTACGGCAATTCCATGTCGCCGACCGTGAACGAAGGGGAGATCGTAGTTGCCCTGAAGGGGTCGAAATTCGAACTGAGCGATGTGGTCGTATTAAGCTACAACAATAAACTGCTCGTAAAACGGGTGATCGCAGGCCCGGGAGAATGGGTGGACATCGATCTGGACGGAAACGTCTATGTGAACGGTGAAATGATCGATGAACCGTACATTCAGGAAAAAGCATTCGGTGACTGTACGCTGAATCTTCCCTATCAGGTGCCCGATGACCGCTATTTTGTTCTCGGCGACAACCGGCCGACCAGTCAGGACAGCCGGAACAGCATCGTAGGCTGCGTGCCGACAGAGCAGATCGTAGGAAGAGCTGTTTTCAGAGTATGGCCTCTGAATCAGATCTCCGCATTAAATCCGAAAAATCTTGAGACTCAGGAGTAATAGATGAACAGCAGTATTCAGAAAAAGGCTGGAAAATATGCAGCCGCCCACAGCAGAAAAAGCAAATGGCTCAAAGTAGTCACCGTGCTTGCCGCCGTGGTCATCTTCTTTACAACATACGCCCTGATCATGCCGGCTGTCACCATGCAGGCTGATGTATTCTGCGGTTTCGAAGAACATGAACATACAGATGAGTGTTATGTTCAGATGAAAAAACTTGTCTGCACATTATCCGAAGAAGGCCACGTTCATACAGAAGACTGCTATCAGGATGAAATTGTTTATACCTGCGGCCTTGAAGAAACGGAAGGGCATACACATACAGAAGACTGCTACACGAAGCAGTCTGTACTTCTCTGCGGTCATGAAGAGACGGAAGGACATATTCACGGCGAAGGCTGCTATGATGAAAAGCCTGTTCTGATCTGTGAAGAGCAGGAATGTGAGCCTCATATCCATGATGAGAGCTGTTACGGCTCTGAAGCTGTCCTTGTCTGTACGCTTCCTGTGTGCGAGCCGCATCACCACAATGAAAACTGCTATATTCTGAAAGACACGCTGAGCTGTACGATCGAAGAAACAGACGGTCATACGCATGGTGACGGCTGTTATGAGGACAGATCTGTCCTTGTCTGTGATCTTCAGGAGAATGAAGATCATCAGCACAGTGAAGAGTGTTATGAAACTGAACA
>JAZUFC010000235.1:0-3621 GCA_045640465.1 Lachnospiraceae bacterium
CCCGCAGGCAAGGAGAGCATTGAGGAAGCGGAGGTTCGCATTATTAAGGAGGACGGCGAGCCTGTGCAGGAAAATGAGATCGGCGAGATATGCTTTCAAAATCCATACCTCAGAGGCTATTTAGGCTTGCCCGATAAGAACAGGACCTTATTTTACAACGGCTATATCAGAAGCGGAGATATGGGAAAATATCTTCCGGACGGAAATATCGTGATCTGCGGCCGTATGGACGATATGGTCAAGATAAACGGCAACCGTGTCGTGCCTGCCGAAATCGAAATGGCAGTCAAGTCCGCGCTCGGTGTTGACTGGGCGGCGGCAAGAGTTTTCAATGAAGGCGGGAGAAGTTATATCTGTGCCTATTATATTGACGAACCGCTCACGGATATCGAAACAGCAAAAGATGTTCTCCGCAAAAAGCTTGCCTCTTATATGGTGCCGTCATATTTTATGCGGATAGACAGCATCCCTGCCGGTGAGAACGGAAAATTCAAAAGAAATGCGCTTCCGGCACCCGATCTGAGCAAATGGCACAGTGAATACACTGCACCGGCCGGTGAAACGGAAACAAAGATCTGTGAGGCGATGCAGCAGGTCCTGAATATTGACAGGATCGGCGCCAATGACGATTTTTACGAACTTGGCGGAGACTCCCTTACCTCCATCAAAGTGATCACACAGCTCAACTGGGATCTTTTAGAAGGCGCGATGCTGTATGAAGGACGTACGCCCAGAAAGATCGCAGAGCTTTACACAGCCGCACTTGAAAACCAGCAGCAGAGCGTGGAAGAGCGGAATCAAAGAGCACTCGGCAAGGATCAGCCGCTTTCCGGCGAGCAGGTATATATGTTTGATTACCAGTGCTATCTTCCCCATTCCACGGTATGGAATCTGCCGGTCTTATTGAAGCTTGCGGGCTCGGTCGATATCGCGAAAGTCAAGCAGGCGGTCGATATCTGTCTGAAAGCGCATCCGGTATTCTCCACCGAATACCGTTTTGATGAAGACTGCAATCTTGTGCAGCATTATGACCCGGACAGACACTTTGACACTCCGATAGAAGATATCAGTGAGAACGAATTTGTAGACCTCTCCGAAACGCTGGTGCAGCCGTATAAGCTGATCAACCGGCCGCTGTACAGAATACGACTGTTCCGTACGGAAAGAGGCGGCTATCTGTTTATCGATATGCACCACAGCATATCGGACGGTACGTCTCTTCACATTCTTGTCGAAGATATCTGCAAAGCGTACGAAGGCATTATGCCGGCAGCGGACTACTATTATCTGAATCTTGAAGAGAGAAGAAAGGACCGTGCTTCGCATCTGTATGAGAAGGGGCGGAAATACTATTCGGACACCTTTGACAGATATGAGTGGTCGACCGTTCTCGATGTCGATGTCGATACCACAGAGAATGTATACGGCAATATGTCATCCATGCTGCCCATTGAACAGCAGGGATATGATGATATCCAGCATAACTTCGGCTGCGGCAAAAACAGCTTTTTCATTGCGGCTGCGGTGCTTGCCTTACATATCTATAATAAAAAAGACAACATTTTTGCATCCTGGATCTATAACGGGCGGCAGAAGAACATTGAACAGCATGTGATCGGCACTCTGATCCGCTGCCTCTATGTCGGTGTGCGCTTCCACGAAGAGATGACGCTTTCGGAGCTTTTTAAGAATGTATGTGATCAGGTCAATAACGGCATCTACTATTCGTGCTATCCTTTCGTCGGACTCAATCAGGCGGCTGAAGAGAGCGATGATGCTTCGGTCATCTATCAGTCGGATCTCCGGGCACTGAGTTCCGTTAACGAGATGAAATTCACGCTTGTCGATCTTCCTGACAAGTCCGATTCAGCCGATAACTATCTTGACATCGAGATCCACGATACTGATGACGGCTGTAAGTTATATCTGGATTACAACGCCTCGGTCTATAAGAAAGAAAGCATCAACAGATTCCGCAAGCTGTATACAAAAGCAGCGTGCAGTTTTGTTGAACATGTCAACGATCCGGATATCCGCATCAGTACGATCGCCGAAAAGATCAGAAACGGAAACTGACGATGCTCTGTTAACGCAATCATTTTATCGGGAGGCCTGTGCCCGCTGAGATCAGAAGCCTTTTTCATAAAGGATGATATAAAACTGATAATATACTTGAAGGAGACAACATGGAGAAAAAAACACTGAGACCGAAGAATTTTGAAGGAATGTCGATCTTCCGGCCGCCGCTTTGCTATGAGCTTACCGGCCGCCGCTTCGAACTTGTCATGGATGACGGTTATGACTGCGTCCTTGAATTTACGGATCGTGAAAAACTGTCCTTTACGTTCGGAGAAAATGAGGCACGCATCTATCCCTACGACTGTCTGAAAGCAGACGAGGATACCTATTTTGTGAACTTCGAAGATGCAAAAGAGGGCCATGTGGCAAGAACTTATATTCTGGATCTTGAGCACATGCTCGTGACCGGTGCACGCGCCTCTATGGGCCACAATCCGAAATTCCCGCGGATGACTGCGATCGATTTCAGCTTCGGCGCCATCAGACAGGAAGACGGTTCTCTTGCGGAGATCCGCCACGGCTATACCGACGGAATGGCCGGAAAGGCCGTCAACTGGAACTACGGACGTTTTGAGATCGTCCACGTATATTCCAGTGAGCGTTATTATCGCGTTGCCTTCTCGGAAAAGAGACTGGAGCGTCTGAGAAAAGCAAACCCGAATCCGCCGGCTTTCCCGAAGGACAGACCCATGCCGGTCTATGAAGATGACCTTGCGATGATCAAGATCAAAGATGATCTTTATCTGGTAAGCCTTTCGGAGCGCATTCTCTGCCAGAAGAACGGTCACGGCAACAACCTGCTTTTTGTCATGAATTTCAACACGCTTCATGACGTCGGCCGGTCTTACGGAACCAACGCGGACTGGCAGGATGAAAATTATACGGTCGGTGCATACGGAACCTTCTTTGATACAGAAATGCTGACAAGACCGTCCACCTATTATATCCGGTAAGAAGGGAGGAGACAGAAGATGAATAAAGACGATATGATCAGAGAGATTGCAGGCCTGTCCGGAAAGACTCCCTACTTCGGATCCTATACCTATGAACTGGACGGAAGAACGTTTGAACTGGAAATTCCGGGAGCAGGGAAGAAGGTATTGAAAGCAGGCCGGACAAAGCTTGTTTTTGACGGAAAAGAGTCGGACTATCAGGCAGTCAAATGTGAAGATGAGATCTTCCTTGCCGGTTTTGACGGAAAGATGCTGCTGTTTTCAGCTGCGGCCGGGGAGGCCTGTCTCTATGACGGAGGCTTTTACGGAAAAGCACCGGAGGAGAATGTACTCATCGGCTGGGAAACGGAAATGCATTTTGCCGCCGGTCTGGACCACATCCTTGCATTTGATGAAAAAGAAGTGACCGTCTCCGGAGAGGCTTTCCCGGCTTCCTATTCCGGACTGACGGAAGACCTTTATGCAGTTCTTCTCGAAACCGGCGCAGGTCCGTTCCTTCTGGTGATCGATCTTGCACGCTTCATCCTGTACGGCGGTCTTGCCGGCAGCATTACGGCAGGCGGCTGCATCGAAGTACCTGAAGACTGAT
>JAZUFC010000236.1:0-2974 GCA_045640465.1 Lachnospiraceae bacterium
AAAAAAAGAGCCGCATCCTTTGTGACCGTTCTTTCGAACATCACGCCGGACCGGCTCAAATATCAGGGTTAAGCAGAGCTTCCTCCAAAACGGCCCGCAGATCGGTCTGCTGAGCTTCCTCCAAAACGCCCCGCAGGCATCGGTCTGCTGAGCTTCCTTCAAAGCGACCCGCAGACATCGGTCTGCTGAGCTTCTTCCAAAACGCCCCCGCAGCATGATGTCTGCGGGGACGTTTCTTGTAAAAATCATCTTATTTTATTTTCTGTCTGCTTTACTTTACTTCAGCACTTACAGCGGTCTCGTTGTCACGGAGCGTGATCGTCTTTTTTACAAAGATCGCACTCAGAACGACTGAACTTAATTCCGCAATGGGGAAGCACCACCAGACCGCATCCAGCTTTCCGGTCAGAGAAAGGAAATAGGCGACCGGAAGAATAATGAGCATCTGTCTGCAGATCGAATTGATCATGCTGTACACCGGTTTCCCGAGCGCCTGACAGATCGAACCTGCCACGATACAGAAGCCTGCGAGCGGGAAGTGGATACCGATGGTCCTGAAAGCGACCTTGCCGACAGCAAGCATCTCATCGCTGGGTGAGAACAGCTTCAGAAGCGTTCCGGGGATCGTTTCGAACAGAATGCAGCCGAAGGTCATGATGCAGACAGCGATCATAACGCCGAGCTTCATTGTCTGCTTGACACGGTCCATCCGCTTTGCACCGTAGTTGAATGCAACGATCGGAACGATCGCGCTGTTCATGCCGAGTACCGGCAGGAAAATAAAGCTCTGGATCTTGTAGTACGCACCGAAGGCTGCCGTTGCCGCCTCAGTGAAACCGATCAGGATCTTGTTCAGGCCGAAATTCATGACAGAACCGATCGCCTGCATGATAATGGACGGCACACCGATCCGGTAGATCTCCTTCGCAGTCTCTTTATGGAAGCGGATCATTTTGAAAGAGAGATGGATCTCTTTGTTCTTTTTGACATTCAGCGTGATGCCGATCACCAGTGCGATAAACTGACCGCAGACAGTCGCAAGTGCGGCTCCGGCGACCTCCATGCGAGGAAAGCCGAAAAGACCGAAGATCAGGATCGGATCGAAGATCATGTTGAAGCATGCGCCGCAGATCTGCGGGATCATTGCAAGATCCGTCCGCCCCGTAGACTGCAGCAGTCTTTCAAAGCAAAGCTGTCCGAACAGCATAAAGCTTAAGCCGAGACAGATCGCCACATAAGAGGATCCGTAGGAAATGATCTTTTCATTTGCGGTCTGCAGCTTATAGTAAGTCTTTCCGAACAGGATGCCGATCAGCATGAAGACGATCGCTGTAATAATATACAGGAAAATACCGGTATTGGCCGAACGGTCCACCTTTTCCTGATCCTTTTCGCCGAGCGCCTTGGAAAGGACTGCATTGATACCGACGCCGGTTCCGGCACCGAATGCAATGCAGAGTGTCTGCAGCGGGAACGCCAGACTCACGGCGTTCATCGCGTCCTGACTCAGTTTTGCCACAAAAATACTGTCAACAATGTTATATAATGCCTGAAACAGCATGGAACCCATCATCGGTGCACTCATGGTGATCAGAAGTCTGCCGATGGGCATGCTGCCCATCTTGTTTTCGCCGTTAGCCTGTTTATTCATTTATTTTCCTTTATCATTCATTGATTTAAAGTGCTGTACATGGACGAGCGGGCTGTCTGTATCAGCCCGCTCATCTCTTATCCGGGCAGGAAGTGCGTTTGACTCCCTGTTCAGTTCTGTATCCTTTTACAGGATCTCTTTGGTTGCGATCATATCGACGCCGGTTCCCGCCACATTGGCACAGACAACATCACCGATATGCACAGGCGCCTTTACGACTACATCCTTGATATCTCTGACAACATCAAAGATCTTTCCCTTCGGAATATCGGATGCGGTCTTGCAGGACACCATCTTTTCCTTATGCTGCGCGCCCTCCACATGAACGGAAGAGGTCACGATACGTGTGGGATTCGTTACTTCCTTGCGGGCATACTCATCACCGTGCGGGCAGGTATTTCCCTTTACGGAAACCACTTCGCCGTTTTCCAGTTCCACCTCTAACGGACAGCCCATCGGGCAGCCGATACAGATCAGATTTCTTTTTTCCATATTTTCTCCATTCCGCCGCATGACATGCGGCAAACGGACCCGACGGCCCGGTTTTATGCTTCTACTACCTGAATGGAAATCTTCTTCAGATCAGGATGCTTCGCAAAAGCGGATTTCTTCAGGATCACTTCCTCCATCTCACCGGGTGCCATGACCGGGCGCTTTCTGTGAAGGATACGCTCATCATCCAGATAGACGTCGACGTAACGGTTCTGCATTACGGAACCCACACGGAAACGGACGGTCAAAAGATCGTTCATGCGGTTCGGGTCGATGGTGCAGGGGATTGTGTAACGCGGACCGCCGGAAACAGTGACCGGGATCTCGTTTTCGGAACCGGAATTGATATCGCCGCGTGCAAATGCCGCTGCGTTCTTTCCTGCCTGTGCCGCTTCTTCGGAAACATAGTCCACCAGATCATGTACATGAAGCACGTTGCCGCATGCGAACACGCCGGGGATAGAGGTCTCCAGAGACTCGTTGACGGTGGGGCCGTTTGTGACTGTGGAAAGATTCACGCCTGCTGCTCTGGAAAGTTCGTTTTCCGGAAGAAGACCGCAGGAAAGGAGAAGCGTATCGCACTCGTAATGCTCTTCCGTTCCCGGAATGGGCTTATTGTGAGAATCCACTTCAGCGATGGTCACGCCTTCCACGCGCTCCTTGCCCTGAATATCCACAACTGTATGAGACAGCTTTAACGGAATATTATAGACATTCAGACACTGAACGATATTTCTCTTCAGACCGCCTGAATAAGGCATCAGCTCTGCCACGACCTGAACTTCCGCGCCTTCCAGCGTCATACGGCGGGCCATGATGAGGCCGATATCA
>JAZUFC010000237.1:0-11841 GCA_045640465.1 Lachnospiraceae bacterium
CCGCTTGGCCTCCGACTTCCTCCACTTCGCCGAGGGACAGATTGCGCTGGAAGTTCTCGCCGTCTCCCTGTGCATCCCAGAAGCAGAACTCCACATAAGAATACAGATCCAGCTTCTCTTCTTCCGTACCGCTGTTCTTCAGGACCAGCTTATGGACTTCCATCGTTTCATGAAGCGGCACAAATGCCAGAAGATCCATCTCTACCGGCCCCTTCTTTGAAAGGATCCGGGTATAGCCGAGACCGTGACGGCACTCATAGGAATCAAGCGGTGTCTGAACCGGCTGCCAGCCCGGCGTAAAGATCTCATCGCCGCGGCGGATATAATAATAACGGCCGTTCGTGTCTCTCGGAACGTCATTGTAACGGTAACGCGTCACACGCATCAGCTTTGCATCCTTGTAGAAGCAGTAGCCGCCCATCGTGTTGGAGATCAGTCCGAAAAACTCTTCGTTTCCGAGATAATTGATCCACGGCTGCGGTGTCATGGGAGTCTCGATCACGTACTCTCTCGCAGCATCATCAAAATGTCCGTACTTCATATTCTCTCCTTTTCCTCTGCCGGTCCGTCCGGCAATTCATCCGTTATTCTGGTTTCAGTATATCATATCCCCTGCTTTTCACAAGTTCACTTTTCGACACTCGTATACGAATTTGTGATGTCAAGGTCAAAAGCCTTGATATCGAGTAATCGGAGCCCAGCTCCTCTTACTCGATTCTGCTGCACAACAAAAAGACCGGGGCGGATAATTCCGCCCCGGCGTACATGATCGGTTTTATGATCAGAATTCAACTTCCTTGCCGGTCTCAGCTGACTTGTAGATCGCTTCCAGAATTCTGGTGACCATCAGAGCCTGCTCAGGCTTTACAAGCGGCTCGGTGTCGTTCAGGATCGCATCGACCCACTGCTTCTGCTCCTTGTCAGCGGGAGTGCCTTCGCTGCCTTCGAAGAACTGGATCTGGCCGGAACCGGAGACCTTTTCTTCCATCAGCTGGCCGTTGCGGCCGCGGTTGTAGATGACCATATCATCATAGATATCAGCACCGCCGAGAGTACCGCACAGAGAGGTAGCTGCTTCACGGTTTTCGCGGGTGTTCAGTGCCCAGGATGCCTTTAAGTTGATGGTTGCGCCGTTCTTCATACGGATGAAGCCCATAGCGGAATCTTCTACTTCATAGGTTTCCGGATCCCACGGTCCGAATGCGTTGCCTTCTACTGCCTGCGGCAGATGGCCGAGTTCGAAGTATACGGAACCGAGTACACGGTCGGGTTCATAGTTGTCCATGCACCACAGGGTGATGTCCAGTGCGTGTGTTCCGATGTCGATCAGCGGACCGCCGCCCTGAAGGGCCTTGTTCGGGAATACACCCCATGTGGGAACGGAACGACGGCGGACTGCAACTGCTTCGCCGTAGTAGATCTTACCGAGATCACCTGCTTCGCAGGCCTTCTTCAGGTTCTGAACTTCCGGACGGAAACGGTTCTGATAACCGATGGTGAACTTCTTTCCGCTCTTTTTCCATGCAGCGATCATCTTCTCTGCATCAGCAACGGTTGCAGCCATGGGCTTCTCGCTCATAACGTGCTTGCCTGCCTCGAAAGCATGGCATGCGATCTCGCAGTGTGCTACGTTGGGGGTCAGTACATGAACGACATCGATATCGGGATCCTTTAACAGTTCCATGTGATCGGTATAAACCTTTGCATCGGGAGTTCCGTACTGCTTTGCAGCCTTCTCAGCTCTTTCCGGGATGATATCGCAGAATGCTACCATTTCTGCCTTGTCGCTTAACTTTGCCAGAGAGGGCATGTGTTTCTGATTCGCAATACCGCCGCATCCGACGATACCGATCTGCAGTTTGCCATTCTTCATAATCTGTCTTCCTTTCATTTTTATTGAAATTTTATTCAATCAGATTGATTCCGGCCTTCCGGCCGGTCCATAATCCCCGGAAGACACAGTTGCCCTCCGAATCCGATTCTATTCTACTCTCTTCTTGGCCGTTTGTCATCTACATTTTCTACACGAAGATTTCAAAAAGGTGCGAAATATTCTCAATTCTTCAGCCCCAGTTCACCTGCCGCCGCCGGGGGATCAAAGATCGAGTCCGCCTGTTCATCCGTAAGCTCGATGCCGAATACCGTTCTGTAATAAGCCTTCGTCTCCGAAACGATATCGATGTCTTCGAAATATGACGGATATGCGGCCTTAGCAAGCCACAGAAGTGCGACCGGTGAATCGGCGCCCGACGTATATGTTCTGTACATGCCGAGCGGCATCTTGTACACACGGCCGTCCTGCACCGCCCTGATCCCGGACCAGTCATCGTTTCCGAACGTGCTGTTCAGAATATCCTCCGCGGATGCTTCCGTGAAATTCGTGACAAAGATCACGGACGGATCCCATGCGTTTACCTGCTCCATGTTCACCGCAAGAGAATTCTTTTCCGTCTTTTCCGTGACGACATGATCCGCATGGATCTTCTCCGCCCACCAGTCACCGAAGGACGGAACGCCTGCTGTCTGAAGACCGCTCTCCGTATACTGGAAAACAAAAAAGACACGCTCTCTTTCTTCGTCGGGAAGTGCGGAAAGGCGTTCCTCCACAAGTGCCTCCGTTTTTTCCGCATATTCGCGGACAGCTGCCTCCCTTTCGTTTTCGCCGAAGATCTCATCGAGCGTCGCGATCCATTCGGCCAGCGTCTCATCGGCGTCGTATCCCCATTTTCCGGCAGAAAAAGCCACTGCCGGGATCTCCGCCTGCGTAAGAAGCTCTCCGAGCGCTTTGTTTCCGGCATTATAGAATACCAGATCGGGCTTAAGAAGAAGAAGTTCCTCGATATTCACGCTGGTGCCGTCGATAAAACCGGTCTCTGCGTTCAGAAGTTCCGGATACAGTTCGCCGAGCAGACTGTTCTTTGCAGCCGCCATGGAAGGCTGCGCCATGCCGACGATCCTGTCTGCGGAATCGAAGAAGACAGAGATCACAGACGGGAGCGGGTAGATATCGCAGACCGCTATGCGTTCGATCCTGTCAGGCAGCTCCACTGTGTTTCCCGCGTGGTCCGTCACCGTCTTTCCTTTTGTTTCCTCTGCGTTTCCGGAAGCTTCCTCTTCATTTTCCTTTTCCGTGTCCGAAGCCTCTTCCGACGCGGATGAAACGGTTTCTTTCCCGGAATCTCCGGTCTCCGGCACCACTTTCGTACAGGCCTGGAATATGAATGCCAGACATGCCGTCAGAAGGAGCAGAGATCTTTTCATGTTCTTTCCGTTCATTTTGTTTCCTCCTTGTTGTCAGATTTTTTCCGGATCTGTTCAGATCCTTTTTATGGGCACAATGCTTTTTACGGCATTGCTGCCGTCTCTTACCTCACCGATCACCACCTGAACACCGAATGTGTCCCGGATCGTTTCCTTCGTGATGATCTCTTCCGCCCGTCCGCAGACTGCTTTCCCTCCGGACAGGATCAGCACCCTGTCCGCACGAAGAAGCGCATGCTCCGGGTAATGTGTATTGAAAATGCAGGCCATCCCCTGCTTTTTCAGCATGCTCAGCGTATCCAGAACCACCAGCTGGTTTCTGAAATCAAGCCCCGATTCCGGTTCATCCAGGATCAGAAGCTCAGGTTTTGATATCAGCGCTCTCGCGATCAGCACCATCTGCTGTTCGCCGCCGGAAAGCGTGTTCACCCTGCGGTCCTTTAAGTCTCCGATCCCTAAAAGAGAAAGGATCTCCTCCGCTTCCGAAAGGTCTTTTCCGTCAGGTGCCGAAAAGAGTCCCAGCTCTCCCGTTTTTCCGAGAAGCACCGTTTCAAGTACCGAATAGGAAGACAGCGCCCTGCCGTTCTGCGGCACATAGGAGACTGACGACCACAGATCCTTCGGCCGGATCTTCCGGATGTTTTCCCCGTTCAGGAAGACCTCGCCTCCGTCAGATCTCAAAAGCCCGGTCATACATCTTAACAGCGTGGTCTTTCCGGCGCCGTTCGGTCCGAGGACTGCCATGATCTCCCCCTTTTCAAGAGAAAAGGAAACATCCGAAAAGACTTTCTTTCCGGTCTTCGGGTAGGAAAAGGATATATTTCTGACATCAAACAGACTCACAGCTTCCACCCCCCGTTCTTTTTCATCAGATAGATAAAGAAGGGCGCACCGATGATCGCCGTCAGTACGGAGACCGGTATCTCCGCGCTCGAAAGGGATCTTGCCAGTGTATCGACGATGACCATAAAGCCCGCTCCGACAGAGATCGAGGCCGGGATCAGGCTCAGATGATTGTTTTTATACACCATGCGGCACATGTGAGGCACAAGAAGGCCGATCCAGCCGACCTGTCCGCACATGGAAACGCAGGAGGCCGTCATCAGGGTCGCGGAAAGCACCGTGACCAGACGGAGCGCGCGCATATTGACGCCGAAAGAGCGCACCTCATCCTCCGTCATCGGCAGAAGATTCATGCGCCACTTCAGAAGCGACAGAGTCAGGATCCCGAGAAGCACGGGCACTGCGCCGTAAAGAAGCTTTCTGTATCCCGCGTTTTCCAGACTTCCCATCAGAAAAAAAGTGATCGCCGGAAGCTGCGTTTCCGAATCCGCCATAAATTTGACCAGCGACAGAAGCGCAGAAAACAGGGAGCCGATCATGATGCCCGCAAGCACCACGGAATTCATGCTCCTGTCCTTTCCGCTTCCCGCAAAAAAAGTCAGGGCCGCGGCCGCAAGACCGAATACAAAGGAGATCAGCTGAATGCCCGCCAGGCCCGCCCCGGTAAGGATCCCGAGTGCGGCACCGAACGCGCTTCCGGAAGCGACGCCGACCGTATCGGGCGTTGCCAGCGGATTGGCAAAAAGGCTCTGAAACGCACAGCCCGCCGCAGAAAGTCCCGCACCCGTAAGAAGCGCAAGAAGAACGCGCGGAAGACGGATCTTCAGGATCGTCACCGTCACCGTAGTGGACTTTTCGATCTGTCCTGTGAGTCCGAGCCACAGAGTCTTTACGGTCTCCGCCGGAGTAATACTCATTCTTCCGATTCCCAGTGCAAGCACCGCCGTCACCAGCGGAAACAGGATCAGAAACACCGCTCCTTTCAGGCTCAGACGGCCGATCTTCTGTCTGTCATCTGTTTTCTTTTCTTTCTTCATCATTCCTCTTCCTTCGTGATCACGTTGGAATATGCTGTCTTGACGCTGATGCCTGCAAGCGCACCGATCTTTCCGGAAAGCGCTGCGATCCTGTCCTGCGGCGCATCCATTGCCACGGAGATCAGGCTGACATGCTTCTCCCGGACCGGGATCCCCATTCTTCCGATCACATAGTCGCGGTATTCATGCAGAAGGCTGTTCACCTTCTCCACGGAATCCGGATCTTCTACGATAATACTTACGACCGCCAGTCTTTTTTCCATATTCTTCTCACTTTCATATACAGCAAAGGCCGCACCCGGAGGGTACGGCCTGAAGACCCGGACAGGATCCGGGATATCGTTGTCATCACCGCACCTTCCTCGCAGGATCTCTCCTTTGACTTCAGGAAACAGCTGCATTATACAAAGGACCGCGCTCTTTGTCAAGAAACGCGGTCCCTTAAAGATATATCTGAATGAATCATTACCATCCCAGGATGCGCAGATACTCACGTGATCTTCTTGCACACTCCAAAGGATCCAGCTCATAGTGCTCGTCCTGTTCCACGACCACATATCTGGAATTTGCTGCCAGAGCTTCGTTCAGGATGGGCTCCCAGATCTGCTGGCCGAAACCGACCGGACGGAATCCGAAGTAACCGGTATCCTCTTCCGCGCCCTCTTCATCGTCGATGCCGATGAGCTTGTACATGCTCTTGGGGTCGCCCTTCTTGATGTAGTCTTTCAGATGAACGATCGGAAGACGGTCTGTGTATTTCTTTACGTATCCGGCTGCATCGTCCACAGCGACCTGTGCCCAGCAGGTATCCAGCTCTGCCTTCAGAAGATCCGCGGGAATACTGTCATACATTTCATCGAATGCATATTTGCCGTTTTCCAGCTTTACGAATTCGAAATCGTGATTGTGATACAGAAGCTCCATACCGTACTTCTTCATGACTTCGCCGAATTTCGGGATCTGTCCGAGAACGAATTCGAAATCACCGACGATCGGACGGAATTCTTCGGGAAGATACGGAACGACTACATATTTGCAGCCGATCAGACTGTAGTCCTTTGCGACCTTTTCCGCGTCCTCGACCATTTCGACAAGCGGAACATGTGCGGACAGTGCCGGAATGCCGACCTTATCCAGGATCTCACGGATCTTAGCGGGCTCGATGCCGTACAGGCCTGCAAGCTCCACGAAATCATAACCGAGCTCTTTGACCTTTGTCATGACTTCTTCAAAGCGTTCCGGGGTGTTCTCCAGAAGGTCTCTTAAATTATAGACCTGAATGCCAACGGGTAATTTTGCCATTTCTGTTCTCCTTTTACTTAATGTTTGCATTCAGCCATGCCGCATCATCGGCAAGGCACTTCAGAATATCATTCGCATAATCATTTTCGCGTTCCACGGTCCAGAAGACTTCCGGAAGGCCCTGTTCATCCAGTGCTTTGCGGATCTCATGCCAGTTGATGAGAGATGTCTCATCGCCGAGCGGGACCTGCACCTTGGTGCGTTCGCGCATCGCAGCCATCATGGCTTTGATCTCGGGTGATAAAACAGGCTTGCCGTTTTCATCAAGCTGCATCTTCGGCATGTTCTGCTGTGCACCTGTCTTGTTCGACTGCGGTGTTCCCGTTCCGAGAATACCGTTGCATTCCTTGACGTGGATCGCAAAGATCTTTCCTGCATGCGCACGGATGAAATCCGGGCAGTTCACGCCTGCTGCCGTTGCCCAGCCGCAGTCGATCTGGAAATACACGTTATCGGATGCCTTGTCCATGACATGCGCAAGGATCGGTTTTCCTTCGTCTTCAAAGAACTCGGTCGTATGGTTGTGATAACCGACCTTCAGTCCGTAGACGGCTGCTTTCTGTGCAAGCTCGTTCAGCTTGTCCGCAAGCTCATACGCCTCTTCCTTATTCGCAAATTTGTAGTTCGGGATGATGTATGTCTTTCCGCCGAGAGACGCGAATTTTTCAAGATGCTCATCCTCATGTCCGTCAAAGCCCGCATGGATCGAAACGATCTCGACGCCTGCCTCGTCAGCCCATTTTTTAATATCCTCTGCCGCATAGTTGTTAAGGTCGTTTGTCAGGATCTCAATGCCTGAATAACCCATTTCCGCCGCCTTTTTGAACTTCTCCTGAAGTGTGAGGCTGCTCTGCATTCCGAAGGAATAGGTACCGATATTGAATTTCATCTGATTTCCTTTCCGAAAAGCCGACTGTGTCCGGCAGCTTTTCTGTTATATTTCTCAGTCGTCCAGAACTCTTTCCTGACAGGTGGAGGAATATGCGGATGTGCGAAGCGGCGCGGGGCGCTCGCATCTTGTGGTCATCTCATAGACCTTTCCTGTTCTGCAGGATTCCTGGATCGCATGGATCACTTCGATCGCATGAAGACCGATGTCGCAGTGGCAGCGCGGACGGCGGTTGTTCAGAAGCGCGTAGCACATATCCGCAAGACCGACGCCTCTTAAAGACTCATAGAAGCCGTGCAGAAGCGGAAGCTCCACGGTCTGCTCGGGGATCCACTCAGCAAGGACCTGTACATCGTCATCCTCGTTTACATCGTTGCGGAAGGAGAAATCCGTCGGGCCGTAGCTGTTCTCCGGACGTGCGCCGGGACGGGTCACCTTTAATACGCTGCTGAATTCGTTCGGGTCGCCGAGCTGGAAGAAGCCCTGATCACCGCCGACATTGAATGCATGGCTGGTTGCGGTATCGGAAGAGATATTGAAGGTTCCGAGCACGCCGTTTTCAAATTCCAGTGCGGCAAGAAGCGTGGTCGGCGTATTTACGGTAAATTCCTCTTCATACTTCGGATGCTTCGGATTTTCGTAGATACGGGTCGGATGCAGATTGCCGCCGAAACCGGATACGCGCTTGATGGAACCGAACAGATTGATCATCTCATGCAGATAATAGCCGCCGAGATCGAACGGGAAACCTCCGCCGTAATGAAGCGGGAAGAAGAAATGCTTCGGCTTCGTATCGAAGAACGGAGAAGCGACCGCATAGTTTCTGGAGACCTGTGCGTGAACGGTGACGGGGTTTCCGATGATGCCGTCATCCAGATATTTTCTTGCAGACTGTTCCCATGCACCGAGGAAGGTGTCCGGAGCGGTCGTATACATCAGGCCCTTTTCCTGAGCGAGGTCATACAGCATCTTTGCATCCTCGAAGGTGGGCGCCATCATTTTTTCACAGTAGACATGCTTGCCGTGTTCAAGCGCCATCCTGGTAATGGCCACATGAGATTCGGGATAGGTCAGGTTGACCACGATCTGCACGTCCGGATCATTCATCAGATCCTCCACACTCATGGCTTTCACGCCCGGATAATGATCCTCCATCCATTTTGCACGTGCTTCGATCTGGTCAGCGCAGGCGATCACATTGATGACCTGGAATTTGTTGACCATGTTGTTCATGTAAGTCGCCTTGCAGATGCCGCCGCAGCCTACAACGCCGACATTCACCTGTTTTGTCATGATAATTCCTCCTTGTTCAGACTCTGTCAGTCTGATTTACACAGAATCTTCGTATCAATTCTACAAAGTTCTGTACAAAAATACAATAGTTAAATCAATGTATCCGCATTCTTTTTTTGGCTTTATCTGCGTTTTTCTGTTTCCTGAAGCCTGATCCTCCGTGCGTTTCGCCGATCGGGACGGTTTTATTCCTGGTATTTCCCCGTAATTTTTCCATGCAAAAAAAGTTTTGCAAAAGAACAGTTTTTAATAAAACAATGTACTTTTTTTTATAGTTATTTACGAAATAAAAGTATTATTATGATACCAGGGCCGAAAGGCCGGATGGATACCCGGCAGGCGCTTGCTCATGCAAGGGTGCGAAGACCTTATTGACCCGTCAAACATGAGAAACGAAGCGTTCTTCGCAGAAAAAGGCGGAAGTTTCGAGTGTTCGGCACCGCGGGAGTGCAATGCACGGAGCGGCGCAGTACAGAAGCAGATGATGCAGTCTTCCGTTTTAAGTCCGCATGTCTGTCCTGATATCAATTATGAAGCACTCACTGAAAGGTATGAGAAAAATTACGTTATGAAATCTAAAAACAACATTTTTCTGAACGGTTCCACAGATCTTCTGATCCTCCATTTTTTAAGTCAGCGCGACTGCTACATCTACGAACTTGCCCAGGCTATCGATGAAAAATCCGGACATAACCTGTACATGACGCAGAATGCCGTATATATAGCAGCATACAAGCTTCTGAACGCCGGCCTGATCAGTGAACGGCCCACTTATGTCACCGCACGCATGAAACGTGTCTACTACCATATCGAGGAAGCCGGACGCAGACGTCTGGAAGAGCTGATGCGTGTTTATCAGAACACCATCGAAGGCTTCCGCACCCTCCTTTCCTCCGGCATTGATTCAGAGGACAACTGACAAGTGAAACACATTATAACAAGAGACAGGTCCTTTTACCGGGACCTGCTCAAACTGACAATTCCGATCGCCCTGCAGAACCTGATCTCGTTTGCCGTGAACTTCGCGGACAATCTGATGGTCGGAAAGCTGGGCGATATCGCCGTGTCCGGCGTCTACATGGGCAATCAGTTTCAGACGATCCTTCAGATGTTCGTTCTGGGCATCGATGCTTCGCTTCTGATCCTCGCAGCCCAGTACTGGGGGATCCGCGACACACAGAGCATCAAAAAGATCGGTGCGATGGGCATCCGCTGGTCGGTCGGCGTCGGCATTCTGATCACGGGGGTCCTGTTCATTGCCCCGAGATGGTTCATCGGCAGATTTACCGAAGATGAAGCTGTCATCGAAGCAGCCTACTCCTATGTAAAATATGTCGCGCTGTCATACGTCTTTTTCTGCGCCTCGCAGATCATGCTGTCCACCATGCGTGCCGTCGAAAATGCAAAGATCGGCATGTATGTCTCTCTGATCGCGCTGTTTATCAATATCGGGCTGAATTATGTCCTGATCTTCGGTGCACTGGGACTTCCCGCTCTCGGCATCGAAGGCGCGGCCATCGCCACGCTGATCTCCAGGATCGCGGAATTCCTGATCGCTTTTGTCTATGCCTTCCGTATCGACAGAAAGCTTCAGATGAAGCCTGCGGATCTTCTGCTGACAGAACCGACGCTTCGGAAGGATTTCATCCGAAACGGAACGCCCGTTGTGCTGGGGCAGCTCGTCTGGGCTGTTAATATGCTGACCTATTCCGGCATCATGGGGCACCTCTCCGCAAGTGCGGTCACGGCTTCCTCCATTGTCGCGCAGCTGGAGAACCTGCTCCGTATCGTGGCCTTCGGCCTGTCCGCTGCGCTCGGCATCATCACCTCCAAGACTGTCGGCGCGGGAGAATTCGAAAAGATGAAGGAATATGCCACCACGGCAGAGATCCTTTTCCTGATCGTCGGCCTTCTTTCAGCCGGTCTGATCCAGCTTCTGAAGATCCCCTTCGTTTCGTTCTACTCGGTCTCCGAAGAAGCCGTGCGGATCAGCTACTCCTTCCTGAACGTGCTGACTTTCACTTATATCGGCACCTGCTGGCAGGCGACCTGCCTCGGCGGTCTGGTCAAATCCGGCGGCGATACCTCTTTTGTATTCAAGAACGATACGATCTTCGTATTTCTGGTGCTGATCCCCTCCGGCCTGATCGCCCTGAAAACAGGCGCACCCGCCTGGGTCGTTTTCCTCTGTCTGAAATCGGATCAGATCTTAAAGTGCATCGTTGCCTTCTTTAAGATCAATTCCTTCAACTGGATGAAGAAGCTGACGCGTGAAGACCTGTAGAAAAGTCTGCCGCATCCGGCGCCATATCCCCCGAAAATTCAATGAGCGGCTTTTCCCGATGCAGTATCTGCTGCATGCGACGGAAAAAGCCGCTCTGTTTCTTTCTGTTTTATTTCTGCAGATGATCCCGGATGATCGTCTCCATCTCCTCCTGCTTATCAAGGATACACTGAAGCAGCTTCAGCTGGTTTCTTGCCCGGTCCAGATTCTCCTCCGGATAAGCCGTTTTGAAATATACGTCTCCCTTCAGATAATCCGTCAGGAAACGGATACCGCACTCTCCGGTAAGAAGCGCCGTTGAAAATGCAAGAAGTTCTTTCTCCGCTGCTGTCAGAGAGTCTCCGGTCTGTGAAAGATAGCCTTCGGAAAATGCCCGGAAGACCGTCAGATCAAAATCCACCCGTGACAGATCCGCCTCGTTCTCTTTTGCGGTATTGCAGCCGGAGCGAAGCGCATCGCCGAAATCATACAGGCAGGAGCCCGGCATCACCGTGTCCAGATCGATCACGCAGACCGCTTCTTTTGTGTCCTTGTCAAACAGGACGTTGTTGATCTTGGTATCGTTATGCGTGACCCGAAGCGGGACCGAACCGTCTTTCAGACCATCAGTCACACGGCTTCCTTCCTTTTCCAGAAAAGCAAGAAAGCTTTCAGTCTCGGGCTGTACCTTTTCATAACGGCCGCAGACATCCTCGCGGACCGCGTCTTTCAGTTTTCTCACATACGCAGGCGTATCATGGAACGATGCGATCGTTTCATGAAGCGTTTCGATCGGATAATCCGAAAGCAGCGACGCAAAACGTCCGAATGCTTCGCCTGCACGGCGGACATCTTCGGGACCGGCCTGATCCGGCTCGACCGTCACGGTGTTTTCCACATAATCATACATCCGCCAGGCCTGAGATCCTTTTTCCGTATCCGGCACGCTCACA
>JAZUFC010000238.1:0-9931 GCA_045640465.1 Lachnospiraceae bacterium
GGCATAGTGCGTTTCACTTCCGACATCGATTCCGAGCACCAGAGTAGTTTCAGTAATTGCTTTAATTTTTGCGTTCTGTGTGGTAGACTTCATTGTAGATACCTCTTTGTTCGATAAGATTTTTACTAACCTGCCAGTCAGAAGTCTTATCTTACACTGAGGTATTTTCAATTTTCAACGTCCACTATTTAAACTATACAGGAAGCTCCTTGCTTCGTATTGATACACTTTACCACATAAACAAAGCCAGACAGAAATGATCATACAAACACCATATCCCGGGTTCCCGTTCTCCTCCGGTTACGGCCGCCAGTTCCTTTTCATCCAGCTCTTTCCGTTCCGCTTTCATCAGGATCAGATCTTCAGCAGTGATTTCGAATCCGTATTCCCGGGCAAATGCGATCAGCAGTTCCTGTTTGGCCGCTTCATCGGCAGGCTTTTTTTCTTCGCAGCGCTCGAGTAATGCCTGCTTAAGCTCAGCATTGTTTTCTATTGCTTCTTTGAACGCTTCAAAATTCATGCTTTTTCGTCTCCTTTTTCTTTGTTTTTGCAAGTATATCACATTTTTCTCAAAAAATTCAATATAAGCCTGAATTATTCACAGCAGACGGTGTCAGCGGATGAAAGCCGCATAAAGCAGCATTCGCAAAGATATACCGTGCCCATAACTGCGGACACGAAAGATTCCCTGCTTTCACCTGAAAAGCGGATAGAAAAGGAGCTCCTTTTCTGGTATAATCAGGAGTGTTGGAACAACAGATTTTCCGTACCGTTTGAACGAACCGGCAAAGTGATGCTCAGAAACCGGCCATTATAAAGCTGTAAGTAATTCAGGATGAATATACTGTCAATGATCAGAAAACAGAATCACTCTTCTTCACGTCAGTCCGGAGCACGACCCGGCAAACCTGTCAGGAAAGGGGATCTCATACGCCTTCTCACCGGCGCGGGGCTTCTTCTTCTGACCGGTCTTTTCATGCTGCTCTTCAAGCGCTTTCCGGCCCTTTTCTTTCCCGGCTACCGCCGCTTTTCCAGATTTTTCATGAATCTGCTCTCCTGCATCACCGGTGTTTTTCCGTTTGCGGTCTGGGATATCGCCGAAGTTCTTCTGATCCTGCTTTTTCTGTTTACCCTGATCCGCATGATCATAAAAAAAAGACCGTTCCTGAAATGGTTCAGTACGGTCTTTCTGATCGCTTCGATCCTTCTTTCCGAGGTCGTAGACTGCTGGATGCTGAATCACTACGCACCGCCGCTTTCTGATGAGCTCGGACTTCAAAAGGATAAGTACTCCGAAGAAGAGCTTTTTGATGCGACTGTCCATTATCTCCGGAAAGCCGCATCCTATGCACCTTTGATGGAACGTGACGAAAAAGGAAGTCTGGTCCGTCAGGATTTCTCCGAACTTGCCTCTCTTGCCGGAAAAAGCTATCTGCCGCTTGCAAAGATCTGGCCGGTCTTCAAAGGTTCCTCTCAGCGCGTCAAATATCTGTCTCTGTTCGGCACCTATTTTCTGTACCGCGGAACGACCGGTGAGTTCATGCCGCTGACCGGCGAATCCACCGTCCCGAAAATGGACGCAGTCGCGGATCTTCCGTTTACCATGTGCCACGAGGTCTCACACCGGCTCGGAATCGCCAGTGAAGAAGAAGCCAATTTCTGCGCTTTTCTGGCCTGCGAAGCTTCGGATGATGTCCGTTTTCTGTATTCCGGCTATTACATGGCTTATGTTTACTGCTGGAACGCATTGAAATCTTCCTCAAGAAAGACCCTTCGGGACACCTATTCCGATGAATTTGCACTGGTATTCTTTGATGCTTCCGAAGTCAGCGCCTACTATGATCAGTTCGACAGCCCGCTGGAGGAAGTCGAAACAAAGATCAACGACAGTTATCTGAAGACCTTTTCAGAGGAAAGCGGCGTGAAATCCTACGGTGAAGTCGTAGACGACCTGCTCGCCTGGTATCTTTCGGGCCGGTGAAATGTCCCGCAGTTATTTCCACAGTATTGATTCCACCAGAAGCGCATCCTCTTCATCGAAATAGTCATCCATATTACTGCTGTAGCCTGCAGCTTTCCATGCCTGATCAAAGGTGATCGTCTCTATATTACTCAAATAGACATAAGTTGAATCATAGGCGGCACTGTGCATCCTGCCTCTGATCTCCAGACGGTACTGATAGATCCTTCCGTTTGCCTGCCAGGTTCCGTCCGGCAGCTGCTCATATTCTGCATAATCAAACTTCCTGTATACCGGATCCTCTGTGTTTTCCGGATCTTCGTCAGTCTCCTGTTCCTCTGCGGACTTTTCTTTTACAGAGTCCTGTTTTTCTGCAGACTCCTCTTCTTCCGAAGAAGCACTTTCCTCTGCGTTTTCTGAATCATCCGTGTTTTCCTTCACTTCATCCTCTGTCACTTCGTTCTCCTCATCCTCTCCGGAAGCAGCATCAGAATCAGCAGGGATCTGCTTTTCATCGGTCTCCTCCTGATCTCCGGCGTCACCTGCCGTTTTCGGATCTGTCAGGAAACATCCTCCGAGTGTAATACAGGCGATCATTGCGATCACGATCATCCGGAATGCAGGTTTCTTGTAGTTCATAACTGATTTTACCCTTTCTTTCACACTGATCTCACCAAAAGCCAGCGGACATGCGATGATCCTGCGCCGGTTTACGCTGCAGGTCACAAGTGCCTGTGAATACTCAGCCCGCTTTGCACGGTCGATATCTCTGATCACTTTCTCATCACAGGCAAATTCGATATCTCTGCAAAACAGCACATAAGCAAGCCACATCAGCGGATTGAACCAGTGGATCGTCAGAAGGCAGAAAGACATTATTGACCTGCCGGAAGGCAGTTCATGATCTGCCCTCTGCGGAAGTACTGCAGCCTTCCCGTCCGGGACAGCCGGCGCAGCTTCCGCCGCAGCTTCGTTTTCCGCTTTTTCTGTTCAGGATCATCCTTCGAACCGCCAGAAACAAAAGCAGAAAAAGCGTTGCCGCTGCCAGGATCGTACCTGCATTTTCCGTCAGCCAGTCAATCATCGTTCTCACCTCTTACTGAATGTGCGAATCCGAATAGCGCTCATCCAGATCCTCTGCCGTCCAGCCTTCATACTCATCTGCCTTCATCACGACAACGATCCAGCGGCCGCTGCTTTCATAATCGATCACATCCGGATTAGTCGCAAAATGCAGTCTTTTCACAGTTGCAAATACATCATCTTCAGATTCACATTCGATGACATTGTAATATGCGGCCGTCTCACCGTCCGTCATTTCAAACACATAGTAGAGGTTATCATCATACTGTACGACATAATAGTTTTCATCACCGAGAAGTCCTTCGATCGGATTGAATTCTTCGTCCTCAGCTTCCTCTTCGCCTTCGGATCCCTCTTCACCTTCGGATTCGTCTTCACCTTCAGACTCCTCTTCACCTTCGGATTCGTCTTCACCTTCAGAATCCTCTTCAGTTTCAGATTCCTCTTCATCTTCGGACTCTTCGTCGTCCTCGGACTCTTCCTCTTCCAGATCTTCCGTAAAGGTGAACGTGATCGTATGATCCTCAGTAATATCAGCCATACGAATTACAAAGATACCCTTTTCAAGGTCCTCATAAACCATTGACAGGCCGAAATCCTCTTCAGGATCTGCTTCTTCGTCGTCTTCATCCACATTAAACCATGCAACTTCATGCTCCGGATCCTGGATCACGGTAAAATACTGCGTCGTGCCGACGATCTTTTCGATCTCACCTACGGGCGAAACGATCACACGGTCATCACCTACGATCGTCAGAGTAACCGTCTCGTATTCCGGGAATTCAAATTCTTCATCACTGTACGGAAGCTCCAGATCTTCCGCGAGCGCCTTTGCAGTATCATTGTCACCGTAAATCGTCACCGGGCCGCAGTTTTTGAATGCCTTATCCGGCCAGGAAGCAATACTCTCAGGAATATAGACTGCCTTCAGATTCGGTGTTTCAGCAAACATCGGTGCAGTCAGGCAGTTTGCACCGTCTTCAAAATAAACTGCCTCCAGCATCGGATCCCAACTGAATACATTGGAATCTCCCCAGGAAGTGCCCCAGCTTGTGACATTGTTTCCGATTCTTGCTCCCAGAAGGCTGGTACATTTTGCAAAAGCCTCAGCGCCGACAAAGGTAACGCTTTCAGGAATGTCGATAAAGGTAAGCGATTCACAGCCGCTGAATGCAGCTGCACCGATCGATGTTACCGTATCAGGGATCTCGATCTCCGCAATGGAACCGCAGCCTCTGAACGCGCCTTCACCGATCTCTGTGATCCGTGAAAGGCTGACGTCATACAGACTCTGACAGTTCTGGAAAGCTTTTATACCGATCGTGCCGCGCTGCATGGAAAGATGCAGCAGGGAAATACATCCGTTAAAAGCATTTTCATTAACAGATGTCACCGTGATCGGAATATCAACGGAACGCAGCGCTGTACATTCCTGGAAGACACCATTCGGCAGATAGCTGATACCTTCTGCAAGCTCCACTTCCGCTAAAGCGTAGTTCTGGAAGAACGCCTTGTTTTCGCCCCAGGAGGTATTCCAGGCTTCCACACTTTCACCGATGTATGCCTTTTCAAGCGTTTCCACATGAGAAAAAGCTTCCACACCGATTGTACCTACTTTGTCTGGAATCACGATCTCCTGAAGAGAAGTTTTGCTGAATGCATAGTCGCCGATCGTACGGAGTGAATCCGGCAGAACGATCTCTGTCAGTTCTCCGTCCTGATAGAATGCTTTTGCGCCGATCGTTTCCAGCTCATCCTCCAGGCTCACCTCGGAAAGCGCCGTACAGCCTGCAAAGCAGTTCTCTCCGATCGTAACAACGCCCTCACAGATCATTGCTTTTTCAAGAGCTATACAGTTTTCAAATGCGCTTTTTCCAACCGTCTCACAGCTTCCGGGAATCTCAATTTCCTTCAGCGCAGTATCATTTTTAAAAGCCAGACTTCCCAGGCAGGTAAGACCGTCGCTGATCGTCAGATCGGAAAGCTTTGTACAGTCGGAAAAGCTTCCGTTATCGCCCCAGTCCGTTTCCCACTCTGTGATACCGGAGCCCAAAACGACGCTTTCAAGCATCGTGCAGCCCTTATAGGCTTCAACACCGATATGATACACACTGTCCGGAATCACAACGTTTTTCAGTTTCGTGCAGTTATAGAATGCATAGTTATTGATCTTACCGAGTCCTTCAGGAAGCTCAAGTTCCTTCAATGCAGTACAGTTATTGAAAGCGCTCTCACCGATGGTTTCCGTATTGTACAGTTCCACATCTGCAAGTGATGTGCAGTTATTAAAAGCCTGTTTACCGACGGATCCGTAACAGACCAGCGTATCCAGAAGCTCACAGTTCTTGAATGCTCCCTCTCCAACGTTTGTGACAGACTCCGGAAGCACTGCCTCAAATAAAAGCGTGCAGCCGTCAAAAGCCGTGCAGCCGATCGTTGTCAGACCGTCATGAAAAGTCACGGAAGAAAGCATCGTGCAGTCTCTGAACGCGCCGCCGTCGTCCCAGCTGGTCTGCCAGGTCTCAATGCCCGCTCCGACAGTCAGCGTTTTCAGACTGTGGCAGGATTCAAATGCTTCAATCCCGATATAAAGTACACTGTCAGGAATCTCGACTTTTTTCAGTCTGCTGTTCCGGAAAGCATAATTTTCAATTCTCTCCAAACCCTCGGGAAGATTGATCTCTTCCAGAGCCGTACAGCCGTCAAATGCACTTTCGCCGATTTTTTTCACAGTTTCCGGCAGGACAACTGATTCTACTTTGGTATTGTTCCGGAATACCTTTGCATCGATACCGATCACCGGATATCCTTCGATCTCAGCGGGGATCTCCACTTCTTTTTCATCCCCGTTATAAGCTGTGATATAGGCACCGCCGTCACCCAGTCTGTAAGTAAGTTCTTCTTCCGTATCCGCAAACGCCTGAACGGAAAACAGACCGCTGACGATCATAACTATCGCTATGATCAGCCCACCATACTTTTTCATCCTTGTAACCTCCCTGGTGTAAATCTATATACAGGCTTTTCAGCTTGAATATACATGATATCAGGGTCAAAAGGCTGAGCGCCCGGCAGGAGCTCGCACATGCAAGGGCGCAGGGGCCTTGTTGACCCGCGCTGTATTATCTGCTTTTTAGTTTTCCGCGTGTTTTTGACTCATCCCGGAGATGCCTGTTTTTCCGATACAGAACACCGCAGGTGATGAGACCTGCTGTGATCAGTACCAGTATGCCTACACCTGCCGCCAGAAATACCATATCCGGCAGAATATAGATGACAGGATCCTGATCATAGTAAAAGATCCAGTAATCATTGGTAAAAAGGATCTTGTGCATCAGTACGAATGTCTTGTCCCAGTCAATGATAAAGCCTGCACCGACAACGATGACGACCGCAAGCGCCACAAAGATCGTTGCCTTCAGCCAGCCGAAGGTCTTTGTCTTCTTCGCCGCCAGATAACCGATCAGCACTGCAGGGAGACCTGCCCAGCCGATGATCTCCATCGTCACAAAGATCCGCTTGACGTCTTCAAAATGGATCCTTCCGTGTTCTGACATGATAAAGTCCGGAAAGACCAGCTCCTTCGGACCGAAGATCATATTGTAATCGATCAGGACATTGTAATTTCTTTTGCAGATCTCATAGGAAAAACCGGTCTTTTCGGGTATATCCAGAATTTTGACCATCATATAATACAACGGTCTGATATACAGGATGATCGTCGTTGCCATACACACGATAAAGGCAAAACAGACCGCCGTCATTATAATATTAAACAGAAGCTTACCCTTGCTTTTCATAAATGGCACTCCCTCCGGGTCAGTATATCGAACGTATGTTTGCTTATACCTGCATCTGCAGCGCGATCTTCAGTGCTTCCTCATCTTCTTTTGTCAGCGGATTGATGGACTTTCCGTTCATGATCTCCTTGACATACGTATAACAGCCATCCTGTCCGTGTATGGAATTCAGTATGAAACCGTTGTTTTCATTATTTAAAAGACAGATACAGGAAGATACCTTTCCCGCCATACCGGGAAACGCGTTATATTTGACAAGTCCGAATTTCCGGTACGCTGTGATCAGATTTTCGTTGATGCTGACGATCTCATTTACATTGTTCTTCAGCTGGATCTTGACTTTCTGATTATCATCGATCACATGACGAAGGATCTCTTCGATAGAGTTTCCGTCCTCATCTTTTGTCAGAAATTCCAGCCGCTCTCTCAGCCGGTTGTTCTTTTTAATCAGGATCAGTACCGTTACCAGAAGGGCTGCCGAAACCAGAAGCGCTGTAATCGCCAGATACGGTGCTGCAGCAGCAAGGACCTCTCCGATCTTACTCCACGTATTCATCGAATATGTTCCAGAATCCTTTCAATATCATCTAATGAATAATATTCTATTTCAATTTTTCCGGCGTTTTCGGACTTCCGCCGGATGGTGACCTTTGTCCCCAGTTTATCTTTCAGGTTGTTTTCAACTGTTTTATAAGCCGACTGATTCTTCAGCTTTTTCTGCGGTGTCTTTTCGTTTCCGCCGTTCAGCAGATCATGAACCAGCTTTTCCGTATCCCGAACGCTCAGATTCCGCTGTATCACCTGTTTTGCAGCTTCTTTCTGCAGTTCTTCCTTCTCCAGTCCGAGGATGACCTTTGCATGACCGGCAGAAAGTGTTCCCGCAGCCAGATATTCCTGCAGTTCCTCCGGGAGACGCAGAAGACGCAGTGCATTCGTGATCGCTGTCCGGCTCTTGGAGATCCTTTCCGCAAGTTCCTCCTGTGTCAGGCTGTAATCCTGAAGCAGTTTTTCAAATGCCTTCGCCTCTTCGACCGGATTCAGATCCTTTCGCTGAATATTTTCGATCAGTGAGATCTCTGCGATCTCTCTGTCTGTATAATCTTTGATGATCACCGGGACTTCCTTCAGGCCGGCAAGCTTTGCCGCACGCCACCGTCTTTCTCCGGCAATGATCATATAGTGCTTTGCTTTTTTTACAACGATAAGCGGTGATATCACTCCGTGGATCCGGATCGAATCCGCCAGCTCCTGCAGAGCCTCTTCATCGAACTGTTTTCTCGGCTGATCCCTGTTCGGCTCCACATCTCTGAGCTTTACAACTGTTTCACTTTTCAGATCCGCTTCCGTTACCGGTGCAACATCCTGGATCCTGTTGATATCCGCAACATCTCCTAAAAGGGAACCGAGTCCCTTGCCCAGGCCTTTTGTTTTGACTGCCATCCGTCACCTCTCCTCTGTCTGCATGATCTATAGAATCTCCGTACTCTGATGTTCCACGTGGAACATTCCGGAAACGGTCACTTGAAATAATCTGCTACTTCTGCTGCAAGCTTCCGGTAAGCTTCCGCACCTGCCGATTTCGGATCATACTCCAATATCGGCATGCCATGGCTCGGTGCTTCGGCCAGACGCACATTTCTCGGAATGATCGTATCATATACCTTATCCTTCAGGTACTGTTTAACGGATTCCACCACCTGCTGTGACAGATTTGTACGGATATCATACATTGTGAATACGACGCCTTCCATCTTCAATGCCGGATTCAGTTTCTTCTGGACCAGCTGCAGCGTATACATCAGCTGTGTCAGACCTTCCATTGCATAGAACTCGCACTGGATCGGAACGATCACGGAGCTCGCAGTCGTCAGTGCATTGACAGTCAGCAGATTCAAAGACGGCGGGCAGTCGATAATGATATAATCGTAGTTTTCCTCTGCCTTCCGGATCTTCTTCTTCAGGATAAATTCATGCCTTTCGATGTCCAGCATTTCGATCTCAGCACCCGCCAGATCCACAGTGGAAGGTATCAGATCCATGTTTTTGTAAACATTCTTCCGGATGCAGTTTTCCAGCGCCACATCATTGATCAGCAGATCATATATCGTATTTGAAGTGCCCTTTTCGACACCCAGTCCGCTGGTAGCATTTCCCTGCGGATCCATATCGATCATCAGAACTCTTTTGCCCTTTTCAGCCAGTGCTGCAGACAGATTCACGGCCGTCGTCGTTTTACCGACTCCGCCCTTCTGATTTGCGATCGCGATCACATGTCCCATAAACAATCTCCTTTTCCGCTGTATTTCCTCCGGCTTCGCCTTCAGCAATGCATATTCCGCTATGATACGCCATTATAACACAACTTCTTCCCGAATTCCACCTGTAACCTTTAAAATCCGCTGCTTTCTGCCCATGTTCCCGCTCATGTTCCACGTGGAACATTCTGCATAACGGACGCCGTCTGTTTTGCAGAAAGTGTCTTTATGCTAGACGCTCGTTTTCTGCTCGTCGCATGCGCTGATTCGCACCTGCTCTGCGCTGAACCCGCGCCGGATCCCTCCTGTTGCAGACAAATCATAAATGCGGCGCGTAGGCGTTCGCAGGTGCTGCTAAACATGCTCCTCACGACGAAAGCCTCGCTCAACCGCATTGCAGACACTTTCCTGCACCTTTGACGGCTGTTCGTCATCTGTCAGAATAATATATTCCACGTGGAACATTTCCTATTTCAGCACACAGCCGCGAAAGGAGTGCAGTATTCCTGTAAGCACGGTTGAGTGAACGAACGTCGCAAGGAGCATGCTCAGGCAGCGAGGACGGGGACGCGGTTGAGCGAATGCGACCCGCGGCCGCAAGAGTCCGAGCGAATAGGCCGCATGCGACGAGCAGTGAGGTCAGTAGACTTAGCGAAACGAACACGCAGTGTGAAGTTGAGCTTAGTCGGGACCCTGCATGCGAGCTTAGTGAAGCAAGGCCGTATGGCCGCAGGTGAACTTAGCGAGTCGTAGAGTGAGCGTTTAGTGCGAAGGGAATACTGCATCCATAACGCGGCGTCCGTTATGAACCATGTTCCACGTGGAACATTCCA
>JAZUFC010000239.1:0-19231 GCA_045640465.1 Lachnospiraceae bacterium
AAGAACACAACAGAAGAGGCGGCGGCAGTAAGCCGCAACCTCCGGGATAGAATACGATCCGGATTTATTTCTGAATGGCAAAAATGGGTTCGGGTGCAGGTGTACCGGGAAGACGGATATTCAGACCGCCCACATCGGTGATCGTACAGCCGGTGCCGCGGAAAGAAAATTCGATCTTTCTTGTAAACATGCCGGAAGTGGGACGCCACATCAGGCACAGGGTATTGTCATCCTGCCAGTAAGCACTGCAGAGCACCGCACCGGAGGCAATATCGTTCCAGTGGCGGCTGCCGTCCAGATTTGCGCGTACTGTCTGGGTCACACCGTCTTCTGTGAAGGTGAAGAGCAGGTGATCTTTATTGAAGCGGAAAGAGAAATCCGAAAGGCCTTTGTTGAAGCCGAAGTCGAAACGGGTATTACCGAAGGAAACACTGCCGCTTGCCATGTGCCAGTTCACACCGTCTATCATATCCCGACGGAGAGCATAGGGGGCCACAGGCTCTGCAGGCAGACACAGCCGCTGCATACGACGGGCAAGCTTCGTGCTTGCGGTTTCGTCTTCGGGAAGGGGCTCATCCTGGATCTCTTTCAGAAGTTCCCAGAAAGCGTTCAGCGCATTGAAAGGTGTATTGGAATTTTCGGTGATCGAGATGATCATATCCAGCTTGGGAAGGACAACAGTGTACTGTCCGCCCATACCGTCCGCACGATAGCTTTCTTCGGGCGGGCACATCCAGATCATATAGCCGTAACCGGGGTTGAAGCCTTCGGGGATGGGACGTTTATCATCGGGATTGATGGTAGAGACTCTGGTTGTGGTAGCCAGCTTCACATATTCTTCGGAGAGGATCCGTTCGCCTTCCCAGACGCCCTTCTGCAGGTACAGGATCATGAGACGGAGATTGTCTTCTGTGGTTGCCTGAAGGCCGGCGCTGCAGAATTCGCAGCCGTCGCCCATACGTGCCCAGTAGAGATTCTTCGCATCGATGCCCAGTTTGTCGAAAAGGCGGGGCTTCAGATAGTCCATCAGGCCGAAGCCGCTGACCTGGCGGACAATGGCTGCCAGCAGTTCGCAGGTGGTACTGTAGATAAAGCGTGTGCCGGGTTCATACACGATCTCATTTGCCAGAAAAGCTTTGATCCAGTCCAGATCCTGCTTCGGAGTTCTGGGCATGCCGACGCCCATGCAAAGGACATCGCGTACCTTCAGCTGTTTCAGGTAATCGCTGGGCTCTTCGGGAGCCTGTTCGGGGAAGATATCGATGAGTCTGTCATCGAGTTTTACCAGACCTTCGGTGACAGCGATGCCGACGGCAGTGCCTGCGTAGGTCTTGGTATGAGACATAAGTGCATGGCGCATGCCTGCGGTATAAGGACTCCACCAGCCTTCGGCACAAACCTTGCCGTGGCGGTAGATCATGAGTCCGTGAGGCTCAGTGAAGCCGTCGAATTCCAGTGTATCCAGCAGTTTTTCAATGGCAGAACTGGGGATGCCGACGGATTCCGGTGTGACGCGGGGAAATTCTTTCCGGTTCATAACAGTACCTTCCTTTGCAGTTTTTGATAATCGTCGATTAAATGCCCGAGAGAGCAGTTCTTTGCTCCCGGCTTTAATGCTTCGTTTCTCGTGTTCGGCGGGTCAAAAAGGTCTTCCTGCCCTTGCGTGAGCAAGCTTCCACCGGGCACTTGACCTCTTAACTTCAATTATGATACCGCACCGCTTCGTGCTTCGCACTCCCGCGGTGCTGAACACTCGAAACTCCCGCCTTTTTCTGCGAAAAATGCTTCGTTTCTCGTGTTCGGCGGGTCAATAAGATCTTCGTGCTCTTGCGTGAGCAAGCTCCCGCCGGGCACTTGACCTCTTGACCCTGGTATTATTATATTCCATTGCATTTTTACGGTCAATTGTTGTTTTGATAAACTATCTTTTTGCTTCAGAGCTGAGGTGCAGATATCTGAGTGATGTCGTCCGAAGAAGGTTGAATCAATAAATCTTCATTTTTTTTGCAAACCTTAACGATATACGTTGAATATTTGTGAGTGTTGCTATATAATGCGTGATAAGTAAACACTTAAAGTCGTGGAACCGTACAATTCAGCGCCGGATGAACATAGATCCGGTCTCAGGCAGGATTCGTAAACGGGAAAACGGCCGGCGGAATAATAACTGTTATCGGAAAGGCAGTATCATGGATAATTGTATTTTTTGCAGAATCATTGCGGGAGATATCCCTTCAAGAAGAGTTTATGAGGATGAGAACTGTATCGCAACACTCGATATCGGACCGGCATCCAAGGGCCATACACTGATCATGCCGAAAAAGCATTTTCAGGATCTGACCGAAATGGATGAAGAGCTTCTCGGGAAACTGATGATCACAGCAAAGACAGTCGGCATCCGTCAGAAGGAAAGACTCGGAGCGGCAGGCTTCAATATCGTTCAGAACAACGGAATCGCTGCGGGTCAGACCGTTCCTCATTTTCATATTCATGTGATCCCGCGTTATGAAGGCGGTCCGGAAATGGCCGGATGGATTCCCACAGAACCGTCGGCGGAAGAACTGGATGAGGTTCTGGAAAAGCTGAAGTGAGATTGAGGATAAGAACAGACAACAGGAGCAGAAGAGTATGCATCAGACACAGCTGCAGGTAAAATTGAAAGAAGCATTGAAGGCGGTTCTTCCGATCATGCTGATCGTCATTATTCTGTCGCTGACGATAGCGCCGATTCCTTCCGGGATCCTGCTTTCTTTTCTTCTGGGAGGCATTCTGCTGATCGGAGGAATGATGTTCTTCTCTCTTGGAGCCGAGCTTTCCATGGAAACAATGGGAGAACGTCTGGGGGCTCAGATCACAAAGACGAAAAAACTGTGGCTGGTTCTGCTTCTCGGCTTTCTTCTGGGCTTTATGATCACTATATCCGAGCCGGATCTGCAGGTGCTTGCAAGTCAGGTGGATGCTATTCCGAACCGCATTCTGATCTTTTCCGTTGCGGGAGGCGTCGGATTGTTTCTGATGATTGCGCTTTTCAGAATGCTGTTCGGCATATCGCTCCGGCTGATGCTTCTGATATCGTACGGAATCGTTTTTCTTCTGGCAATGCTGGCGCCGGAGGGCTTTCTTGCGGTGGCATTTGACTCGGGCGGTGTTACCACCGGGCCGATGACGGTTCCGTTCATCATTGCCTTCGGTATCGGTATTTCATCGATCCGAAGCGACGAACGTGCAGCGGATGACAGCTTCGGACTGGTGGCCCTGTGCTCGGTCGGACCGATTCTCGCCACGCTGCTTCTGGGAATGATCTATCAGCCGGAGAGCGCCGTTTATTCGGAAACATGGCTTCCGGATGTGTCTCATTCCGTTGAGCTCGGTGAATTGTTTCTGACGACGCTGCCTGCTTATATGAAGGAGATCGGTCTGTCGCTTCTGCCTATCGCTGTATTTTTTGCAGTATTTCAGGTGGTCAGTCTGAAATTGGAAAAGCATGTGCTTTTCAGGATCATAGTCGGTGTGGGATATACCTACGCAGGTCTGACGATCTTTCTGACAGGCGTCAATGTAGGTTTTCTTCCTGCCGGTTCTTATCTGGGACAGACGCTTGCGAGTCTTCCGTACAGATTCATCATGATTCCTGTCGGCATGCTGATGGGCTATTTCATTGTCCGTGCAGAGCCTGCGATCTATGTGCTCATGCGTCAGGTCGAAGAGTTGACTAACGGTTCGATTCGCGGAAAAACACTTCAGACCAGTCTTTGCTTCAGCGTTTCTTTGTCGATCGGACTTGCGCTTCTCAGGGTCATGACCGGGATCTCCATTATGTGGTTTGTGATTCCCGGGTATGCCGCAGCAATTCTTTTGACTGCGATATCACCGAAGATCTTCACGGCGATCGCCTTTGACTCCGGCGGTGTGGCGTCGGGTCCGATGACAGCGACGTTTCTTTTGCCGCTGGCGGTAGGCGCGTGCTCCGCGATCGGCGGCAACGTGGTAACGGACGCCTTCGGTGTGGTTGCGATGGTTGCCATGACGCCTCTTATCACTATACAGGCATTGGGCGTTCTGTTCAGGATACGCGGCCGCAGAACGCAAGAGCGGGAGATCATTACGGAACAGGCGCTGCCGGAAGATCTCTATACTATTATCGATCTGTAAGGAGGCGGCAAAATGAGTACACTTCAGCTGATGATTACAGTGATCGACCGGAACCGGCTCCCGCAGTTTATCAGGCTGTATCAGGAGAAAAAAGCGGAGGTCACCGAGATCGCATTAGGACGCGGAACCGCTCCGACAGAACTTCTTTCTTATCTCGGGCTTCATCCGTCAGAAAAAGCAGTCTGTTTTTCTGTGGTGACTGACAGCGTTTTTTGGGAGATCAGAAAAGAGCTGGAGCAGAAGATCAGGATCGATGTACCGGGAACCGGCATCGTTTTTACGGTTCCGCTCAGCAGCATCGGAGGAATCAGGGAACTGAAATATCTGACGGACGGTCAGAATTTTGAAAAGAAAGAGGAGTCGGTTATGAAGGAAACGGACCACGAGCTGCTGGTCGTAATCTGCAATCAGGGTTATAACGAGCAGGTAATGGATGCCGCAAGAGAGGTCGGAGCCGCAGGCGGTACCGTGCTTCATGCGCAGGGAACCGGAACTGAGAAGGCAGAAAAATTCCTTGGAATTTCTCTTGCCTCCGAAAAAGAAATGATTTTCATTGTGACCAGAACTGAAAAGAAAAAAATGATCATGCAGAAGATCATGGAAAAGGCCGGTCTGGAAACAAGGGCAAAGGCGATCGTATTCTCGCTGCCGGTAACGGAAACGGCGGGACTGAAGCTGATTGAAAACAGTGTGGAGTGAAAGGCAGGAAAAGTATGTTAAAGCGGGTATCGGTAGAAGTATTTTTCAGCAGCATCATCAGAGCGGTGGCTGAGGTCGGTATCGAAAATCTCCGGACAAAAACGGTTGCGGAGTATGCAGGCTTTTCAGAAGCGACCATGTTCAATTATTTCAAGAACAAGGATGATATGCTCTGTCAGACTTTTCTGGAAATGGACCGCAGAGTTTCGGCGATCGTGCTGAACAGTCCTTATATTCAGAAAATGGAAGAGGTCGGATTTACGACAGCGGCATTCGGTGTCTGGCATACGGTATACCGCTATCTTCTGGATCATCCGGAAGAAACGCTTTATCTGATCCGTTTCCGGTATTGCGCACTGTATAATTCCGAGGTTCGCAGCAAACGGCAGGCTTATAACGGCAGTTTCAACCGGCTTTATGAGACGGTCACATCCAAACTCGGAACGCCCGGCGAACTGCAGCGGGAATTTCTGCTGAACTACATTTTTGAAATGACGATCTGTTTTGCAGAGAGGATCGTGACCGGAAGACTTCAGAATACCGAAGAGGTTGAAGGCTATGTCTGGAAGGTCATTATCGGTGCGCTCGGAAAGATCCTGAGTATTCCGCAGAAGGAAGAAAATGTCACGGATGCAGAGTCTGCAGAGGATATGAGCCGTGAAGAGCTTCTGGCGCTTCTTTCCAGACAGCAGAAGGAAAATGAAGCACTGAAGACCAGGATCCTCCAGCTGGAATGCAGAAACGAAGAAATGAAGAAGAGCAGCGCTGCAGGCGGTGCTCTGAACGGCGATCCTGCACGGATGGAGATGGCTCTGCGGCATGCAAAGAACGCTTTTGGCGGATATTCGGATTATATGCGTGAGAGTGAGAAGTCTTTTGAGGAACTGATCCAGAAGACCGAAGAAAAAATGCGTAAAATGATGAAAGATGCGGAAAACGCTGCGGAAGCAGCCCGCAAAGGCGCAGAAGAATATCTGAGAATGATCGATGAGATGCAGAGATGATCTGCTGATCGGTCGGAAAGGTTCTTTATGAGGCGGTTTTCTGATTATAACCCGCTTGCGGTATCGGTGTTTTTCCTTTGTGCAGCGATACCGGCCATGTTTTGTATGAATCCGGTTCTGCTGGCGATCTCTTTCGCCGGCAGTTTTCTCCTGTGGTTCATTTTGAATGAAGGAAGACTGTCTGCAAAGGAGATCCTTCTGTATATACTGCTTCCGCTGATCGGAGCAGTGATCAACCCGCTGTTCAATCACAACGGAGCAACCGTCCTGTTTGTTCTGAACAATAATCCCGTAACAAAAGAAGCTTTTTTCTATGGCGCGGTCATGGGACTGATGCTTAGCACCGTACTTCTCTGGTTCAGATCATTTTCCTTCATCATGACAAGCGAGAAGCTTCTGTATGTATTCGGACGTCTGTCGCCGAAAGCGGCACTGATCCTGTCTATGACGCTTCGTTACCTGCCGCTTTACAGAAAACAGGCTGCGAAAACTGCAGAAGCCAGAAAAGCGGTCGGACTGATGAGAGAGGATAATCTGATCGAACGTCTGCACAGCAGACTCATGGTCTTTTCGGGAATGGTGACATGGGCGCTGGAAAACGGTGTCGTCACAGCGGACAGTATGGACGCCAGAGGCTACGGGACCGGCAGAAGGACGCAGTTCAGCGTTTTCAAATGGACAAGACAGGACAGCCTGTTTCTTTTGGGAACGCTTCTGTTTCTGTTCCCGTGGATCCTTGCCATGCTGAAAAAGGCTGCTGCGGTGGAATGGTATCCGGTGATCCGTATGCCGGAAGTTTCTTTTATCGCGATCACGGCGTATATCTTTTACGGTCTGCTCTCTTTGGCGCCGGTGATACTTGAAGTGAAGGAGAATCTGAAGTGGAAATCTTTACAGTCGAACATCTGAATTTTACATATCCCACAGAAAAAACTCCCGCGCTTCAGGATATCAGTTTCTCGGTGAAGGAAGGCGATTTTATTATTCTTTCCGGTACGACCGGCTGCGGAAAATCCACGCTGATGCGTATGCTCAAGAAAGAGCTTACGCCGATGGGAGAAAAGAGCGGCAGGATCTGTTATCTGGGAAAAAGTTTTGAAGAAGTGGATCCGAAGCTGTCGGCATCGGAGATCGGCTATGTAATGCAGAGGCCTGAACAGCAGATCGTGACGGACAAGGTATGGCATGAACTGGCTTTCGGGCTGGAAAATATGGGCGTTCCGCTGAATCTGATGCAGCGCAGGATCGCGGAGATGGCGCAGTATTTCGGAATCGAGACCTGGTTCGAAAAAAATACGGATGCGCTGTCGGGCGGACAGAAACAGCTTCTGAATCTGGCGGCGATCATGGTGATGCAGCCCAGAGTCATTCTTCTGGATGAGCCGACATCACGGCTGGATCCGGTGGCTGCGGCGGATTTTCTGAATAATGTCGGCAGACTGAACCGGGAGATGGGCGTCACGGTCGTCCTGATCGAGCACCGTCTCGAAGAAGCCATTCCGCACGCAAACCGCATGCTGATCATGGAAAAAGGCAGGCTGATCCTGGATGATACTCCGGGGAATACAGCGGGTAAGCTGAAAGAACAGAGTGATCTTCTGGAAGCCATGCCGGCAGCGGTACGTCTGTATCACAGAATGCCCTGCGGAAAAACAGTCCCGCTTACCGTCAATGACGGACGCAGCTGGATACGCGAAAATTTCAGACTTCCGGAAAACGGTGCGGAAGATATCTGTTTATCCGATGTCAGAGAGGATGCTCATGCATCCGGCGAAGGAGAGGCGCTTTCGTTCAAAGATGTCTGGTTCCGCTACGGGAAAAAGGATGAAGATATTCTGAGAGGAACAGATCTGACGATCCGTCAGGGAGAGATCTTCTGCATTCTGGGCGGAAACGGAAGCGGAAAAACAACTGCGCTCTGTTCCGCTGCCGGTCTTCGTACCCCTTACAGCGGAGAGATCCGCGTTTTTGGAAAGAGGATCAAAGACTATAAAGGAAGAAGTTTGTATGATCACACGCTGGCGATGCTTCCGCAGGATGTGCAGACCCTGTTTCTGAAAAACACGGTACGGGAAGAGCTGAAGGACGCCGGAACGGACGGAAAGGATCTGCCTTATGATCTTTCCGGACTTCTGGACAGGCACCCGTATGACCTTTCGGGTGGAGAACAGCAGCTTCTGGCACTTGCAAAGGTACTGGCGTCCGCACCGAGACTGCTTCTTCTGGATGAACCCACAAACGGACTTGATGCCGCAACGCAGAAAGGGATCCGCAGGATCCTGAAGACTTTGAAGGAACAGGGAATGACGATCGTCATGGTCACGCATGACGCACGCTTTGCCGCGGAGACTGCGGACCGCTGTGCCATGTTCTTCCGCGGCGAGGTCGTTGCTGTGGACACACCGCGAGGCTTCTTCTCCGGAAACAGTTTTTATACGACCGCTGAGAACAGGATCACCCGCGGATTTTTCAACGGACTGGTAACGGCAGATGACTGCGAAGCTGCTTTGCGTGCGGAAAGGAAGGGTTGATCATGCTTGTGATTGCTTCCGAAAAGCTGCGGAAGGTTCTCCGGATCCTGATTCCGCTCGTGCTGATCCCGCTGATCGTGATCGGCGGCGCACTCCTGTTTGATGACAGGAAATACGCATGGATCACGCTTGCCGTTGTAATTCTGTCGCTTCTTCTGTTCTATGCCGGTTTTGAAAAAAGGACGGTGGGAACGCGGCGGATGATCATTGTGGCGGTCATGACTGCCCTGTCTGTTCTGGGACGTTTTGTATTCTCCGTGATTCCGGCATTCAAGCCGATCACGGCGATCGTTATTATCACAGCGATCTGGATCGGCAGCGAAGCCGGTTTTCTGGTCGGGTCTCTCTCAGCGGTCATTTCCAATTTCTTCTTCGGACAGGGACCGTGGACGCCTTTCCAGATGCTTTCCTGGGGGCTGATCGGCCTTCTTGCCGGCCTGATGTCCGGGGGACTTAAGAAAAGCAAAGTGCTTCTGGCGCTTTACGGGATCTTTGCCGGTGTCCTCTACACACTGACGATGGATCTGTGGACCGTTCTGTTCGCACAGGGAGGATTTTCGGCATCCATGTATCTGGCTGCATTCGTGACGGCACTTCCTTATACAGCCTGTTACGCGGTCTCTAATGTGATCTTCCTTCTGCTTCTCGGCCGTCCGTTCGGTGAGAAACTGGAAAGAGTGAAGATCCGGTACGGCGTGTAAAACACCTGCGGCAGATACGCGGGGAATTCCATGTACAGCAAAGACCCGCCGGTTCGCGGAAGGCATATCTGCCTGTCCGTCTTTCCGGCGGGTCCTGTTATTTGGGATATAGCACAAAGCGTGTTGATAACGAATCCCGGTCATTGAACGTTTTATTCTGTTACCTTTACTTTACGATCTCGTCGATCAGTCCGAGGATCACGCTGACGCCGCTTTTCTGTGTGCTTGCCTTCATGGCTTCACGGTATTTTTCACGGTTCTGATACAGGGTCTGCAGATTCCCGACCAGAGAGTCGGCGGTCAGTGCTTCCTCCTCCAGCATCATGGAGAATCCCTGTTTTTCAAAGGACTGTGCATTCAGGATCTGGTCGCCGCGGCTTGCCTGTCTGGAAAGCGGGCACAGAAGAGCCGGTTTTCCGAGTGCAAGAAGCTCACAGATCGCATTTGCGCCTGCACGGGAAAAAACAATGTCACAGCAGGCAAACAGATCTTTGAGTTCGGCACTGATGTATTCATACTGAACATAACCTGCCTTGTCTTTCAGGGATTCGTCCAGATTCCCTTTGCCGCAGAGATGGATGATATCGAAGTCCGGAAGAAGGCGGTCAAGCGCTTCACGGAGAACCTCGTTCAGCTTTCTTGCGCCGGAGGAGCCGCCGATCATCAGAAGCACCGGCTTCTCACCGCTGAGACCCGTAAAGGAAAGTCCTGCTTCACGGCTTCCGGAAAGCAGCTCGCTGCGGATCGGAGAGCCGGAGAGTACAGCCTTATGCTTCGGCAGACGTTCGACGGTTTCCGGGAAATTGCAGCAGATCTTTGAGGCCGCATTGAAGCAGATCTTGTTTGCCAGGCCGGGCGTCATGTCGGATTCGTGAATGATGACCGGAATATGGAGCCTGTGGGCCGCCAGAACGACAGGCACGGAGACAAAGCCACCTTTGGAAAAGACGATGTCCGGCTTGATGTCGGAAAGGAGCTTTTTAGCTTCGCCGAGACCGTGGATCACGTTTTTTACGTCCTTCAGGTTTTCTTTGCTTAAGTATCTGCGAAGCTTTCCGGTCGCGATGCCGTCATACGGGATCCCTTCAGCTTCGATCAGGCCTTTTTCCATTCCCTGATAGGAGCCGATATAGCGGATCTCAAAGCCACGTTCGCGAAGACCGGGAAGAAGTGCGATATTCGGAGTAACATGACCGGCAGTGCCGCCGCCGGTCAGAACGATTTTTTTGCTCATAGATTCAGTCCTTTGAAAAGCTTAAGAGTGCACCGGCAGTGCCGGCTGCCGTTTATGCGATAGAGTTTTTGTACTGCTCAAGCGCTTTTGCCAGCTGGTCGGGACAGGAAGTTCCCTTGCCGCCGCAGTCGATCCCTTTCAGTCTTTTAATGACTTCATCGATCTTCATGTCTTTGACGAGTGCCGCAACGCCCTGGGTGTTTCCGTTGCAGCCGCCGATGAAGCGGACTTCACGAACGGTATCGCCGTCAATGTCAAAGTCGATCTCACGGCTGCAGGTGCCGCGTGTTCTGTAGGTATACATCATCAGATCCTCCTTAAAATATAATAATATCAGATGTTTGAGCTCTGCCGGAGCATGAAATGCCAGGCAGAGCGGTTGATCGGGCCGGAATATTTATCTCGGTGCCAGTCCGAGGTAGGATGCGATGCCGATGGCATCCGCAGCGCCGAAGGCTGCCAGCCATTCGGGGCTTGATGTAAAGGCGGTGTCCACGTCCATGAAGCAGTGTTCAATGATGATGCCGGGGATACCGCGGTTTGCGCAGTGGCGGTTGATGGCGTAGTAATCCAGCGGATTGCCGAATTCGTCAAAGTAGGTATCGCTGTTGTTCATTTCGCATCCTCGGTTCAGAAGACCGGTTGTCCCGGAGATCTGCGCAAGGATCGAATTTGCGAGCGCGACCGACTGATTTACGACATTTGGCTGTTTGGAAACGTAAGCAACGCTGCCGCTGGCCGAATGACTCAGAGAAACATTGAAATGCATGCTGACAAGAACGTCTGCGCCGTTAGCCTGCGCAAACTGGGCACGGGCTTCCAGATCATCACGGAGTGCTCCCGCCAGAGGACCGTCGCCCCGGGTCAGAAGGACCGTGACGCCTGCATAGTGCGTTTCCAGATAAGCCTTGCAGCTTTGTGCGACGGTCATGTTGATCAGTTCTTCACGGATGCCTGCATAATATGCGCCGCAGTGCATGCTGTCATGACCGGGGTCGAGAACGACTACCATATTGCCTGCAGCGACATGGACGGTACAGGAAGCACTCTTCCCGCCGCAGGATGCGGTAATGACGCAGTCGCCGCTCCGGACTGCCGTGACCAGTCCGTTTTCCGAGACCGTTGCAACGGAGGAATCGGAACTGGAGAAGGAAACACCGCTGCCGGAAGCATTTTCCGGAAGGACGGAGGCTGTCAGGAGCTGAGAGGTGCCGGTCATTTCAAAGGCCAGTGAGGACCGGTCCAGTGTGACCGATTCCACGGAGATAAACGGTGTGACGGTGACCTGCGCAGTGGCTGTAAAGATGCCGACCTGTGCAAAGACCGTGCAGGTGCCTTCCGAAACGCCGGTGATGATACCGTCCGCGACAGCTGCGATCGAAGGATCGTCTGTACTCCAGATGACGTCCTTCGGGTCGGTGGTATCCAGCGGTTCATAGGAAAGCGAGAGTGCCGCGCTGCAGGTCTCCACAACGGTGATCTGAGCCTGATCGAAGCGGATGCCGGTCATCGGCGAAAGGACCGTTACGGTACAGGCTGCCCTGTAGTCATCGTGTGAAGCATAGATCACCGCGGTGCCTGCGCCGACGGCGGTGACAAGGCCGTTCGTGACGGTCGCGACGTCGATCCGGTCGCTGCTCCACGTGATATAGGGTTCCTCTGTGGTATTGGCAGGCTCCAGTGCAGCGTACAGCTGGCCGGATGCGCCCTTATTCAGCGTCATGGCCCCGGAGGAGATCACCACACCCGTGACAGGGATGATGACCGTGATCTCGACGGCTGCGGTAAAGTTTTGACAGGAAGCCGTGACAACAGCCCTTCCCGCATTCAGTGCGGTAACGATACCCGCCTCGTTTACGGAAACCACGTTCGGATCGGTGCTTGTCCAGACAGTCGTCAGATCCTCTGTGGTATCGTAAGGCGTATAGCCGATGGGGATCTGCACACTGTCACCCCAGCGCATGGTGAGCGCGGCGGTGCCGAGATAGATGCCTTCCAGCGGGATCACGATATGCACCGGACAGGAATCCGTAAATCCGCCCACCTGAGCCGTGACGGTCACATCACCTGCGTTCAGCGCCGTGAACAGTCCGGTCTCATCGATCGTACCGATGCTCTCATCCGAAACGGTGTAGGTCACCGTGGTATCATCGGTCGTGTTTTCCGGCGTAACAGAGGTAGAAAACTGTCTGGTCTCACCGCGGTTTAAAGTGACCGGTTCAGGTTCGTCAAGAGAGATGCCTGTCAGCGGTGAAAAGACCTGAACATGACAGGTATCCCGATAGTCTCCGAAAGTCAGCGTGATGTCTGCTTCACCCGGTGAGAGTGCGGAAACGGTGCCGTTCTCCGAAACGGAAACGATCTCCGGCGCAGAGGAGACAAACGAAGCCTCGTCATGGAGCGTGGCGTCCTCAGGCGTGATGACGACCTTGAGCGCGGCGCTTTCCGAAACATTCAGAGAAAGGTCCTTCTGGTCGAGCCGGATGTCATCGATGGGGACGTAGGCCTCCACATGACAGACAGCGGAAAGTTCGGAAAAGGTGACGGTGATATCAGCCTCACCGGCTGCATGCGGCGTGATCAGACCGTCAGGTGAAACGGAAACGGTCTGCGGGTCGCTGCTTTCAAAGGAAAGCTGTGCTTCTGCCAGCTTTGCGGCGGCTTTCTTTATCATTTTCTCGTTGACGGTCTCCGGATAAGCCTGAAGAGAAACGGTCTCACGGGTGCTCATCAGAACGGAAGTCTGAGAAAGAGCAAGGCGGTATGCGGAGGAAATTTCCGCGCTGTAGGCTTTCAGGAGATAGACAGTCAGTAAAGCAGGCAGTATGATAATGGACAGAGGGATCAGAAGGATGCCTCTGTGTGCCCGGATGTAATTTTTCATAGCATGCTTTTGAGCTCTTCGAGGAGCCGGAGATCAGAGGCGGTCAGTTTCACATTGGTTTCAAGCACTTTTCCGTCAGGATCGGTGATCGTGATGCCGATGACGGTGCCCTCAGTATATTTTTTGCGTTTTGCGGCCCGCATGAAAGCCGGAAATTTCGGATGATCTGAAACAAAACGGGCCCAGAGTTCGCGGCCTTTCATCATGGAAGAAAGATCCATTCTGCATCTCCTTTTGAGACAAAATTGTCACCGTAAACTGTGTTACGATACCTGTCTAAAGTATCATATCTTACTGCCGGTGTCAAACCTTCCTTAGATGAAAAAACGGCCGGAGTCCTTAGATGAAAAAGCAGCCGGCGGTCTGCCGGAGCAACTGCCGGTCTGCAAAAGTAACTGCAGGCAAAAACCGGCAGTTAATAATGCATTTATTGATGAGGATCCTTTGCGGCGAGTGGAAATTTTAGGACAGGCAGAAACGTAGAATCTCAATTACAGGCGGAAGTGCAGAATTTCATTTACAGACGGAAACGCAGAAATTCAATTACAGGCGGAAGCGCAGAGTTTCAATAACAGGCGGAAATGCAGGAATCCGATTAAAGAAACAAAAGCTGAAAGTATCGAAAGGCTTGCTGCCGGCTTTCACAGGAAGAACAGACGGAAAGAAGAAAACGGAGAAGATCTATGTCATTAAAAATCGTGTACGGCTCATCGCTGTCAAAGAAAACAGAATATCTTTACGACTGGATCATAAAAGAGGCGGAACAGGCGCCGGAAAAGCAGTTTATTCTGCTGGTGCCCGAACAGGCTTCTCTGTCCGCGCAGGAACAGATGATCCGGCGTCATCGGGATCATGCGTTCATGAATATTGACATTCTGACCTTCAACCGACTTTCCTATCATGTTTTTGAAGAGACCGGAGAAAAGGAGAAGCAGATCCTGGACGAGACCGGCAAAAGAATGCTCCTTCGCCTTGCGGCAGTCCGTACGGAAGACAGACTGGGGATCCTGAAGCGGAATCTGAAAAAAGAAGGCTTTCTGGATGAATTGAAATCGGTGATCTCGGAGCTTGCGGAGTATAATATCACACCGCAGATCCTGAAGGAGAGAATGGAAAAGCTGAAGGACCGGCCCTATCTGTACCGGAAGCTCTGCGATATCTCGGTCCTGTATGAAGAATTCATGCGTCTTCTGCATGAGAACTATGAGATGGCGGAAGAACGCACAGCCCGCCTGTCTTCCTGCATCGGACGCTGGAAGCAGGCAGAGAACACGGTGTTTGCTCTGGACGGGTTTACCGGCTTTACGCCTCCGCAGTATGATGTGCTGCGGGAACTGTTCCGGAAATGCCCGGAGATCGCTGTCGGCATCACAGTCGGCAGCGGCAGGACGGCGGAGGAAAACCGCGAAACAGACGATCTGTTTTATATGGGTGCGCACATGGCAGCGGGCCTGAAGACCATGGCGATCATGCAGAGCCTTCCTGTGGAGGAGATCACGGTCACGGAGGAGGATCCGTGTTCTCCGGAGATCCGCCATCTGGAACGTAATCTGTATGTCAGTCCGCGGAGACCCTATGAAGGAAGTGTTGAGAACATCCGTCTTTTCCGGGCACGGAATCCGAAGGCGGAGGTCAGATGCGTGCTGGCCGATATCCGCCGCTGCGTGCGGGCAGGCTATACCTACAGGCAGATGGCGGTGATCACCGGAGATCCTGAGCAGTATCGAGGAGAGATCGAAGCGGCATTTACAGAAGCGGAAATACCGTATTTCCCGGATGAAGTGCGGCCGATGTCCGGAAATCCGCTGATCCGGTGGATCGAAGATCTTCTGAACCTGCGCGAGAACGGATTCTCCTGCGAGGGTCTGTTCAGTGTGCTCAAGAATCCGCTGACAGTCCGTTTTGTGGAAAAACAGCTGGAAGCGGAAAACAGGAACGCAGCTCCGTCTGCTGATACTGAAAAGGCGCTTCGGGAGGAAAATGCCGGAGCGGCTGCGCCGGTATATGAAGCAGAGGATCAGAAGACTGAAACAGAAGCGGAGCTGACTGCATACGAGCGGATCTGTGAAGCGGAGAACTATGCGGAAGCACTCGGTCTGCGCGGAAGCGGCGTATTTGAGCGGGAATGGCAGATCCTTCTGAAAGGAATGACTGAGAAGGATCTGGCTTCGCTGAACGGTCTCCGTCAGACCCTTTCTGCACTTTTTGATGATACAGGCGTGCTTTTTAAGGAAAAGGAAGCCGGTACCGCCGACCGGACGCAAGCGCTGAAAGCGCTGCTTGAAAAAGCAGAGATCCCGGAAGGCATGCTGTTCCTTTCCGAAAGCACGGAGGATCCGCTTCTCAAAAAGGAATACGAAGAAGCTGTCCGGATCGTTTCGGAACTTTTAGAGGAAACAGAGGCGATCCTCGGCGGACAGGAACTGACGGGTGAAGCGTTCTGCGATGTTTTAAGATCCGGTCTCGACAGCCTGAAGCTCGGTATGGTCCCGCCGTCCAAGGACCGCATCGTGGTAGGAGACCTTCTGCGGACACGTCTTTCCGGAATCCGGAAGCTGTATGTGCTTGGCGCAAATGAAGGGCTGCTTCCTCCGGTCGCGGCAGAGAACGGCCTTCTTTCCGACAGCGAACGCGAAATTCTGAGGACCTGCGATCTTGAGCTGTCTCCCGGTGCAAAAGAGGAAAGCTTCTATTACCGTTTCTATCTGTACCTGCTTCTCACAAAGCCCTCGGAAAGTCTGTTCATGACCTATTCTCTGTCCGGAAATGACGGAAAGGCGCTGTCTCCGTCGCCGCTGATCGGTACGCTGACGGGTCTGTTCCCCGGACTTCGGGCGGAGGACCGGACCGAAAACGCACCGGAGGATCTCAGTACGGTGCGGCAGGGACTGGATGATCTGGCCGACGGACTGAGAGAGCGCCGGAAGGAAGAACTCTGTGAGGAGAGTCTGTACGGCTGGTTCCTTGAAAATGCGCCAGAAGAGCTTGAAAAGGTGCTGAAGGGAGCTTTGTACCGTTATATCCCGGAGACCCTTTCCGAGGAAGTCTGCGACCGGATGTTCCGCGAGTCTGTCAGCGGCTCCGTTACACGGCTTGAACAGTTTGCGGGATGCGCATACGCGCATTTCTTAAGCTACGGCCTGAAACTCCGGGAAAAGGAAGAGAGGGAGCTTCAGAGCCGCGATTACGGCAATATCTATCATGACAGCCTGAACCGTTTCTTCACGCTTCTTAAAAAGGATCGGGAAAACTGGCTCGATCTGGATCCGGAAAGAGAAAAGGCGCTGGTGGAAGAGAGCGTGAAAGAGGTCACGGAAGAGTACGGAAACGCGATCCTCAAGGACAGCGCAAGAAACGAATATCTGATCCGGCGCGTGGAACGGCTGACGAAGCGGACGATCTGGGCACTGAAGAAGCAGTGGGAAGCCGGCATGTTTACGGAAACGGAGACCGAGGTCCCCTTCCGCGGACAGGGAGGAAACGATGCGCTGGTGCTCCCGCTCCGGGACGGGCGTGATCTGCGTCTCGAGGGGCGGATCGACCGTCTGGACCGTGCGGAAACAGGGGACAGCATCTATCTGAAGGTGATCGATTACAAGTCTTCAGGGAGAGACATCGACCTGACAAAGGTCTGGTACGGCCTGCAGCTGCAGCTCCTTCTTTATATGGAGGCGGCAGCGGCGATCGAGCAGAAAAAGAACCCGGACAGAGAGGTGATCCCGGCCGGCGCTTACTATTATCATGTGGATGATCCGCTTGTGGAAGCGGCCGATCCGGCCGATGCGGATAAAAAGATCTACAGTGCGCTGAAGATGCGCGGTCTGACGAATGCGGCGGAGAATGTCCGGCATCTGGTGGACCGCAATGCGGATGCGGGATCGGAAGTCGTGGCAGGACTGAAGCTGAAAAAGGACGGCACATTCGCAAATGGCGCGAAGACTGCAGACACGGAAAGCCTCAGAAAGCTGGGACATTTTGCACTTGAAAAGGCAAGAGAGCTGGCGGAAGGCGTTTCGGACGGCGATATCCGCGTGAATCCGTACAGCTATCAGAATAAGGACGCATGTACCTGGTGCGCGTATCAGGGGATCTGCGGTTTTGATGCCCGGATCAGCGGTTATGAAAAAAGACGTCTTACGAAAAAGACAATGGATGAACTGATCGGAAAGCAGGAGAACGGTGACCATGGAGTGGACAGCGGAACAGAAAAAGGTAATTGAACTTCAGAACCGGAATATGCTCGTTTCCGCAGCGGCAGGAAGCGGCAAGACCGCAGTACTGGTGCAGCGCATTCTGGAAAAGATCTGTGATCCGGTGCATCCCGTCGGTATCGATGAGCTGCTGATCGTGACCTTTACCAAAGCGGCAGCCGGAGAGATGCGGGAAAGGATCCTGAATGCGATCATAAAGAAAGCGGAGGAAGAGCCGGAGAACAGGCATCTGCGCCGTCAGACCGTGCTGATCGAGCAGGCAAAGATCTGCACCATCGACAGCTTCTGCAGCTTTGTGATCAAAGCTTTCTGCACGGAAGCGGACGTGGATCCCTCCTTCCGCGTGGGCGATGAAGGGGAAATGGCGCTCTTAAAGAGCGATGTTCTTTCGGAACTTCTTGAAGAGGAATACAGAAAAGCATCACCTGCTTTTTTGAATTTTGCGGAGGATCTGGCGGCGGGAAAGGATGACGGGCAGATCGAAAAACTGATCCTGAAGCTTCATGCGCACAGCGAAAGCGCGGCATGGCCGGAGGAATGGCTGGATTCGCTTCGCGGTCTGTACCGTTTCGACAGTGAAGAAGCGCTTCGGAATGCGGCGTGGTACCGCTGGTATCTGGAGAACGCGCGGACGATGATCCGCGATCTCTGCACGACCGTGCAGGAGAATATCGAAAGATGTCTTCAGCCCGGCGGTCCGTTATATCTGGAGAATATGTGCAGAGCGGATCTTCAGCTGCTTCAGGATGCGGCGGAAGCAGAAACGTATGCACAGTTTCGGGAGAAGTTTTCCGGACTTGCTTTTTCAAGAAGGCCGGCTAAGCCGAAAAAGGCTGAGGTGGACGATGAACTCAACGATGCGGTAGTCAGTATCCGTGACGAAGTGAAAAAGGATCTGTCAAAGATCGCGAAGAATTTTGAAAAGCCGCAGGAGGAGATCCTTGAAGATATCCGGGCATCTTATGAGGATGCGGAGGAACTGATCCGTCTTACGGAGGAGTTTTCGCATCGCTATGCGCAGAAGAAACGCAGAAAGGGTCTGATGGATTTTGCCGATCAGGAGCATACCGCACTGCAGATCCTTGTCCGGGACGGGAAGAGAACGGAAGCTGCAAAGCAGTTGGCGGCCCGCTTTTCTGAGATCATGATCGATGAGTATCAGGACAGCAATTATGTGCAGGAAGCGATCCTGACAGCCGTGTCCCGCGAAGAGGACGGACAGCCGAATGTATTCATGGTCGGAGACATGAAGCAGTCTGTTTACCGCTTCCGGATGGCGCGTCCCGAGCTGTTCATGGAAAAGTACCGTACATATACAGGCTTCCGCGACGGCGACAGTCTGTATCAGCTGGTTGAACTGGATGCCAATTTCCGCTCCCGCAGGCAGGTTCTTGACAGTGTGAACTTTTTTTTCCGCAATCTGATGCAGAAGGCGGTCGGCGGCATCGATTATACGGAAGAGGCTTCACTGAAAGCCGGTTTCTCCTATCCGGAAACGGAAAAGCGGACCGGCGGCGAGACGGTTTTCGCGCTGATCAATGAAGCAGGAATCGTTTCTGACGGCGAAGACGGTTCCGGAGAAGAGGAACAGAAAGCGGAAGATCGTGATGATCCTTCCGGCGATCCTGACGGAACAGAGGAAAATGCGGAAGACACAGGAAGCATCGAACTGGAAGCACTTTATACCGTAAAGGAGATCCGCAGCCTGATGGATCCGGAAAATCCGTACATGGTGTTTGACACGCACCTGAACGACGGGCAGGGGGCATACAGGCGGATCCGTTTCAGTGATATCGTGATCCTGTTAAGGACGGC